>DTXR01000412.1 GCA_012962365.1 Chromatiaceae bacterium
GAACTTGAGGGCGCAGTTGTTTCGATTGATGACGCCCCGGATGGTCAGAAAGGCGAGAGCGGCTATATCCGTTTCCCTGGGCAGACGCGTCTGGCGGTAGATCATTTCGGCGATGGCACGCGTCACGCTTTCAAGGCGCTGGCGTCACTGATCGCCCTGGCCGAAAGTGTGGATGACGAACATCCCGGATTGTTTTTATGGGAGGATCCGGAATTGTTTATGCATCCAGCTACCTTAGGGTCTTTATTACGAGAAGCGATGAAACTGGTGCAAGGTAAGCCCATTCAGGTATTTATGTCTACACAGAGCCTGGACGTGGTGGCATCGCTTACTGAAATGCTACGCAACAAGCGGGTATCCGAAAATGATGTGATGGCCTTTCGTTTAGCGCTATCAAATGGAAGCTTGCGTGCTTCCTGGTTTGATTATCGCAATCTCATCACTTGGCTTGAAGAAGGCAAAGACCCCCGTTTCTGGATGCAAGGGGAAACGCTGCTTCAGTATCGTCTGGAGAAAGAATCATGAATCTCTATGTGTTTGGCGAAGGAAAGACTGAAGAACGGCTTATAAAGCAACTCATGGCTGCTATCGCTCCGGATGTGAGGATGGACTTCAGACAAAGTGAAGGTAGAGGGAGACTGGTGACGACAATTGTCTCAAGTCTGGGGCCAGAATTAGGGCCACCCGTGCGCTGTTTAGTTTTGGTTGATCGTGACAACGGAGACAGTATCGATAGCATTCGAGAAAGGTATAAAAGCAGTTTCCAAGCGCTTTTGGAAGAAAGAGGTTTCTCTTCTATTGTATCCTTTAGAGCGCTTGAAGAGAACGAAAATGTTTTGGAGCTTGTACTGAATCCGCCAGGCTCTCCCGATTTACGGGTTGCGCTACATGTGGCCGAGACCCCGGATTCCCTCCGGATACATGGATTTAACAACGATACTACCGATGGCTATATCTTGGCTGCTGCCTTGACAGAACCTGTGCTGGAACGTTTTGCCAAAAAGGCAGGAATCGATTCGCAAAGACTATCTGAAAAAGTGGCGCAGGAAATTCCTGACTTGATGAAGGCGAATGGTGTCCGGGCGTTAGA
>DTXR01000413.1 GCA_012962365.1 Chromatiaceae bacterium
AGGTTGGGGGTTCAAGTCCCTCCTGGCCTGCCATTTCACAGGGCTTTGGTTCTGGCGGCGACGCCAGAGCGAAGGTACTGAAGTAGGCAGGATGAACGCAAAAACTGAAACACAAGGTTCCGCCATGGACACAGTCAAGTTGCTGTTGTCTGTGGTTATGCTGGTTGCCGGCATCGTCGGATTTTATCTGTTCGAGGCGCAACCCCTGTGGGTGCGCTTGCTCGGGCTGTTGGCGGTCATTGGTGTGGCTGTCTTTGTTGCATTGGCAACGGACAAGGGAAGGGAGATCAAAAGCTTTTTCTCTTCAGCTCAGACCGAAGTGCGCAAGGTGGTTTGGCCTTCGCGGCAGGAAGCCCTGCAGACCACGCTGGTTATCTTTGTGGCCGTGTTGATCACCTCCCTGTTTCTCTGGGGTGTTGATTCCATCCTGTTCGTGCTGGTTCGCTGGTTCACCGGGCAGGGAGGCTGAGGATGGCTAAACGTTGGTATGTGGTACATGCCTTTTCCGGGTATGAGGCTAAGGTAAAGGCCTCCCTGGAAGAGCGTATTGAACGTTTCGGCATGCAGGAATTCTTTGGCGAGATTCTCGTTCCCACGGAAGAAGTCGTGGAGATGCGTGGTGGTCAACAGCGACGCAGCGAGCGCAAGTTCTTTCCTGGCTATGTGCTGGTCAACTTGGAGTTGACAGACGAAACCTGGCACCTGGTAAAAGACACGCCCCAGGTTCTGGGTTTTATCGGCGGCACCGAAGACAAGCCGGCGCCCATTACCCAGAGAGAGGCAGATGCGATTCTGCAGCGGGTTCAGGAGGGTTCAGAGAAACCACGCCCCAAGGTGTTGTTCGAGCCAGGCGAGGTCGTTCGCGTCATCGATGGCCCGTTCAACGATTTCAATGGCGTAGTGGAAGAGGTGGATTACGACAAGAGCCGCCTGAAAGTGTCGGTTTCCATATTCGGTCGTTCTACGCCTGTTGAGCTGGAATTTGGCCAGGTAGAGAAAGGCTGAGTTGCAATTCTGGCCGGTATTGAGTTGCCGGTTTGAGCGTGCCTCCGGCGCGTTTTTTGTTTTCCCCGCACAGGATGTGCGGCAGGGAGCGGTGGCGCAGAAAAACGGCGTTTTTTTGCGAAGCCGGGTCAGGAAGGGGCGAGGATAGCTCTTTACCGACATCTAAACACAAGGGGAGCTCGGGTGAAAGTCCTGAGCGTTTGCACCCAAATAGAGAGGTTATATCATGGCAAAGAAGATCGAAGCCTACATCAAGCTTCAGGTTCCTGCACAGGAAGCCAATCCCAGCCCCCCTGTTGGTCCTGCTTTGGGTCAGCACGGCGTGAACATCATGGAGTTCTGCAAGGCGTTCAACGCCCAGACCCAGAATCAGGAAAAGGGCATGCCCGTTCCTGTGGTGATCACCGTCTATTCCGACCGCTCCTTCACGTTCGTGATGAAGACGCCCCCGGCGTCCATCCTTTTGAAGAAGGCTGCCGGCATCAAGTCCGGCAGTGGCCGTCCCAACACGGAAAAGGTCGGCAAAGTGACTCGCGAGCAACTGGAAGATATCGCCAGGGCAAAAGAGCCCGATCTGACGGCAGCGGACATGGATGCTGCGGTACGCACCATCGCGGGCACCGCCCGCAGCATGGGTCTTGATACGGAGGGCGTGTAAATGGCCAAGCTCAGTAAACGCATGAAGGCGATTGCCGAAAAGGTTGACAGATCCAGGCAATACGACGCAGAGCAGGCTTTCGGTCTGCTGAAAGAAGTTTCCAGCGTCAAGTTTCCGGAGTCCGTTGATGTTGCCGTGAATCTTGGTGTCGATCCTCGCAAGTCCGATCAGGTCGTGCGCGGTGCCACCGTACTGCCCAATGGTACCGGCAAGACTATTCGTGTTGCCGTGTTTACCCAGGGACCCAATGCAGATGCAGCCAAGGAAGCGGGTGCAGACGTCGTGGGTATGGACGATCTGGCGGAGCAGGTAAAGGCGGGCAACATGGATTTCGACGTGGTCATCGCCAGCCCGGATGCCATGCGTGTCGTTGGTCAGCTGGGTCAGATTCTTGGTCCTCGTGGCCTGATGCCCAACCCGAAAGTAGGCACGGTTACTCCAGATGTCGCACAGGCTGTCAAGAACGCCAAAGGTGGCCAGGTTCGTTATCGCACGGACAAGAACGGCATCATCCACGCCTCTGTGGGTAATGTTGATTTCGAGCCTGCGGCATTGAAGGAAAACCTGGAGGCATTGCTGGCTGATCTGAAAAAGGCCAAGCCCAGCGCAGCCAAGGGCGTGTATTTGAAAAAGATCACCGTTTCCTCAACGATGGGGCCGGGGATCGTATTGGATCAGGGCTCGCTGAGTCTCTGATCGGTTCAGAATGTTGCGACAGGATGATTTCTGTCGTGCGAAAGGCTTTGGGGCAGCGATCGGAAGATCGCCTGCCGTCAAAGACCGCAGGTGTCCGCGAGGACTTAATCTGCCTGCGCAGACGGGGCTCCGAAATCAGGGCGATTCCTGATGACGGGCACCGGAAATGGTGGAATGACATGAGTCATTCCTGGTGTAAATCGAGAACGGGAAACCGTTCTCCATCGTTGTCGGGAGGTGACGACTTTGGCACTTAATCTTGAACAAAAGAAAGCCATCGTCGCCGAAGTTGCTGACGTA
>DTXR01000414.1 GCA_012962365.1 Chromatiaceae bacterium
ATACTGCCACCAGTTTGCCGTCCTGGGAGAAGGCGCCGCCGATGCTGTTGCCGCCCTGAAGTACGCGTTTGACGATTTTTCCACAGAGGATGTCGATTTTGGTCAGCCCGCCATCGCGTCCGAAGACATAGGCGTAGCGCTCATCTCTGGAGAATACAGCGGAGGCGTGGGAGAGATCGCCCAGACCCTCGACGCGGGAAAGCACTTTATGTGCGCTGGTGTCGATGACCAGGATGCTGCCGCTGGCGCGCTCGACGATGATCCCCATGTCGCCGGTGCCGCGGGTCAGGCAGGCGCCCTGGACGAATCCCTGAAGGGTGATCAGCAGGACAAGGAACAGACCTTTCATGGTCGGATACCCTGTTTCAGCTGGGAAGCCAGCCACAGGGCTTCATCCCGGCTGATAAACGGACGCCATGGCGGCATGGGGGTTCCCGGGCGGCCGTGCAGGATGGTTGCGCCCAGGGTTTCCCTACTCAGGGGTTGCAGACGCTGGGGCGTCAACGCAGGGCCAAGCCCGCCTTCGAGGCGCATGCCGTGACAGGAGCCACAGTCATGCTTCAGTAAGTACAGCAATTCTGCCTGGCGTGCAGCGACCGGTTCTGCGTGTGCAGAAGCGGTGTGACAGGCGGAAAACGTGATGACTGTCAGAAGCGTCAAGCCAAATCTGTTCATTCCATGGTCTCAGGGAACTGGATACGGTTTTCAATGTACCGGCAGTACCGGTCGCCAACATTGATTGAGGTCAATTGCCGGCGCCTCAGCGGACGTGCACAACACCCGTCATTTCCGGATGCGGACCACAGCGATAGGGGAAATCACCGGCTTTTTCGAATACCCGCTCGTAGGATTCGTCGGGAAACAGGTAGTCCGGTTCGGGTTCGCCCAGTTTCTCGAACCAGACGCTGTGGTATTGGCGTTTTTCCTTGTTGGTCCAGCGCACTTTGTCACCCGCCCTGATGGTGATTTCCCGGGGTAAGAACTTGAATTTGATGATTTCCACGTCAGTTACTGCCGGATTTGCGCTGATGGCCAGACTGCTCAGAACTATCAGGCTCATGATGAACAGCACCTGCATGAATTTCGTCATTTTCAACTCCATTAGGTATTTCGCTGAGCGACACATTTTACGCGTCGGGTAGATTGCAACCAAGCTGATTTGCCGAATCCGTCCAAGCCCGGACACAAAAAGCCAGCAGACGGCTCAGTCTGCTGGCTCAAGGGCTTTTGCCTTGCTTGATTTATTTGCCTACGGCATTGACTTCGGCTTCGTCATTGTCCAGTCCGAGCTTGTAGCCCAGAGAGACATGGTGGAAGCGGCCGTTGGTATAGTCGTCGTGGATGGCGAAGCCAAAGTTGTACAGCTTGCCTGGCTCGATGTCGAGATCACCCGGCTTGCCCGTCTTGAGGGCGCGCTTCATCTCGACGATCCAGTTGGCGCCTTCTTTACGGGCATTGACCGTAAATTCACCGCCGCCAGTCATGTAACGCTGATCCAGGATATAGCCGTTCTCGGCTTCACCCTTGCCTGAGTTGTAGCGCATGAGATCCATGAACAGGCCGCTGTTCAAAGCCTCCTGAACTTCTTCAGGGCTCTTCAGCTTGTCCCAGCCACCGCGCTTTTTGCCGCGGCGCCCCTTCACTTCGATCTTGGTGCGGCTTTCCTTGAGGTACTTGGTCACGCCGTTCTTGAGATCGATGGTCTTGGCAGCCTCGCTGCCGTCCAGTGCTGTCTGTTCAGGCGCATGTGGCATGGCGCGGGCATCATGGTGACAGGTGCTCCAGCAGCCTGCGCGATCTGCATACTCCACCTCGTCGGTGGCCAGCATGATGGCGATTTTCATCGGATTCTCGGGATCCATCTTGCCGCCGTCCACGAAGGGTACGGGTACGTGATCCGTGTCCTCCCATTCAAAGCGCAGGAAAAGGTTGTCGGCATCATGTGCGGCCTGCACCTTGACGGGAATACTGGCGCGTTTGTCGGGAATGGGGGTGTCTTCCGCTTTTTCGCCGGTCACCATCTTCTTGCCCATGTCGGCGGTTTCCTGGTCGTGACAGGTGGTGCAGCGGTCGCCGCCTTTCTCGAAAGGACGCGCACCGCCGTGATCGCGGCCGTTGAGTACCCACTCCATGGATGTCTGGCCGGGATAGAACAGGGTGACCTCACGCTCGGGAGCGCTGCCCCAGTCCACGTTAAAGCCACCACCGGTGGCTGCGGCGGCAGTTGCCACAGGTGCGGCTTCGCCCGCGGCACTGGTGCCCTGGGCTGCCAGAGCGGCGGCTACAGCGGCCTCGATGCGTTTTTGCTCGGCTTCCTTGGCCGCCTTGGCGGCTTCACGCGCCTTTTCCTTTTCCGCCTTTTCCTTTGCGGCCTGTTCAGCCTCCATAGCTTCGACTTCCTTCAGGCCTGCCTTGTACATTTCAGGCACATCGCGCACGTAGGCCGGGTAGGGAGCTTCCAGTTTTTCCAGTTCCTCGTCGGTGAGCAGTTTGC
>DTXR01000415.1 GCA_012962365.1 Chromatiaceae bacterium
TCCTTTGCGGTGGAAAATGCTCAACTTATTTGCTTGTCATTTCTAAATACCTCAAAGTGTAAAAAGGGTGCGGAATGTGGGAATTAGTGAGGAAGCGGCTGATATATGGAAATTAATAGAAACGGCCGCACAGGAGGAAGCTGCTCGCCAATAAAGCAATAGAAACAGTTCGTTTATGGTCTGGTCTGCAAATGCCCTTGATGGTCAAGCATCAGTCGCAGCGGAACATCGCCCGCGCCTTGTTACGCCTGTGAGGGCAGGTGGCCGAAAAATATCCGGAAGATGCTTACGGATTTTAGATATTCGACAAACTTTACAGGTGGCGCCAGCCGAAACGAATGGCATCACCTGTACCAATCCTTCGGCCCCCAACCTATAGTTGTCGCTCAGGACAAGTATCCCGCCCCTTTCCTTTCTTTTATTGGCTGATCGACTTGTGGAGCTATGCGAAATAATTTTCCCGGATCATCCTGAATGGTTGGGCGAGGAAACGGTGGCTTGGGAAGGTGAAGAAGATGTGGCGGCGCAGCCGAACGCTTCCTCAATCGGGTCAGCGTCCTGTTTCCCGTACACGACGACATCTGGGACATCGATTTAGAAGTGGTTGAGTGGCGGCTGTATGAAATTCCCGTCATGCCGTTTGGATACGATCATTGGTATGATGGCTGGGATAGTCTCACGGAGTCAGCCTCCTACTTGCTGTACATGAGCCATTCGTGGGGAAACGAGGATTATGCCACTATGCGCGATGAGTTTGCCGACATATACCCCGATCATATAGTACAGGTAATTCATGGCTTGATGTCGGCGAATGCGCGCTGGCAGATGGCGGCGGCTATCCTATCTGGAGCGGGGAAAACGTAGAATGGCTGACCGAGTCCACACCACCGGCGGCATCTGTCAGGGTAACGCCCCCTTCCCCATCTGCTCGCCACGGAACATCCAGACGACATTGACGCTGTTCATGGAAGGCAGCTATTTCAATGCCGACTTGAGCAGCGGTAAATGCCAATCTTATATCACGTTCACAACTGTGATCCCCTACCGGCCAACGATGCTCTGGCCTACCAAATACATCCTGGTCGGGAACGGCGTTTTTATCCGGGCCGAAACACGCTTTTTTGATGCGCTTTTGCCCATCCCCCCCCTGCACTGTGCGGGGCCTGGAACCACTGCAACATCGCTTTCGGCTGTAAGTTCCCCGGATACCGGTACGCCTGCTGGACA
>DTXR01000416.1 GCA_012962365.1 Chromatiaceae bacterium
CCAGGCTCTGGTTCCAGAATAATTTTCGGCACCCTGCCTGTAGACTGAATACTTGCTCACGAATTTCCTTACATGTTTGTTTCTCTCCCAGGGCTTCACTGATTTCAGCGGAAAACAGTAGCGCTTCAACGTACTGCAAGTTCAAGGCGGCAACCTCACCTCCTCTCATTACGTCCATCAGCTGTGGGGGGTTCCCCCAATCTATAAAAAACCAACCAGGGACGTTTGATAGCACTCCGTCATCGTTCTGGTGTCGACGGAACCAGGCAAGGAGATGCTCTATGTTTGGCCACCATTCCCTGACAAGTTTCAGGTCGCCGGTATGCAGGAAATATTCGTAAAATGCCGATATCCAGCTCAATGCAAATGCGGGGATAGGGGGGATGTTGTTGTGATCATCTGGATGGCGGGGTTTGATCATACCGCTGAAATCCTGGCTCTGTCCGATCTGGACTAGCATCCTACGATAGAGCTGCGAGTCACCAGTAAGATGAAAATAGACCAAGGCTGTCCAGCGCCCATCACCTATCCATTGCTGTTGCTCGCGGCTGGGTGAGTCCACGAAAGCATCTTGTGCACAGATTCTGGCGGTATGTTGGCATATCTCGAAAATGCTGTTCAGTTCAGGATCAGATGACATGAAACGATTGAGGCGACGGAAAGGGTACTCTCTTGAAACAATGGATACCTTCTTAATTGCTGGAAAAGAACGCGACGGGTGGATCACCAAAAGCACATAGCGAAAAGCTTTCCAGCCGAATGCCACTTCAAGGTGGTTTTCTCCTTCATCGAGTATGAACCGGTCCATGGGACGATTTTCGGGTGTTATTAGGCTCTTTAGGTTGAGTTTTCCATTTGTTGCAGGAGGGAGGGCTTCCAGATAGATGCAATCAATGATCTGGCCGGCGGTGCCGCTTACATGTAACTGTAAGTAACCGGCGTAGAGTTTGGCAAATGCATGGAGTTGCAGTATCGCCTTATGCGTTTCCGCCGATGGCGCTTCTGCTTCCGGAGATTCATTTCTAAGAGTGAGCGAGGTTTGGTCAAGAAAGAGCTGTAAGTTTTGCCAAATTCTGACCGTAGCTTTTTCAGCGGCCAGAAGCCTGGCATTCCCTTCTCCTGTTGCAATAATGCCATTTGCTGTCTGTCTGGTTTCGTCCAGTAGGGGAATGTCTCGAGGTTTGAGATTCCAGAGGTGGGAAACCTTCAGAGCATGTTTGTGAACGCGAACCACGGGCCAGTGGTGGTCATCAAAGTCCGGTATGGTCCAGTCTGGTTCATCGA
>DTXR01000417.1 GCA_012962365.1 Chromatiaceae bacterium
CGATTAAGCACTTCGTATCGCGGCGTGCCTTGGATATCGAGGGCTTAGGAGAAAAGTTAGTGGATCAGCTTCAAGCCTTCAGGGCCCGGCGTGAGCACTTCGCCATGGTCGTCGATGAATACGGCAGCCTGTTGGGAATCGTTACCCTGAACTTTTTTTCGCCCATGTCTTGCACCCTTTCTCTGCACTTTCCTGAAGCTCCTTCACCGCTTTCCCTATGCTGAAGGCCTTGAATATCGAGCTTGCCGCCACGATTTTGTTGGCACCCGCGGCCGCGGCGCTGTACGCGGTCTTCTTGTCCAGACCGCCATCCACTTCGATGTCGATGTCCTTGAACTTCTTCCGGATTTCCCGCACCCGCTCTTCCATCCCCTTGATGTATTTCTGCCCGGAGAATCCGGGATTGACGGTCATCACCAGCACGTAGTCGACCTTCTTGAGGTACGGAAGCACCTTCTCGAACTGGGTGCCGGGATTTATCGCGATGCCCAGGCGGCCGCCGTTCTTCTTGACGATCTTCTGGACGTCGTCCAGGGAATCTATCGTCTCCACATGCACTATGTGGAGGTAGTCTCCATGGACCTTCTCAATCCACCGCTCCGGGTTCAGCACCATCCAGTGGAGCTCGTACTTGACACCTTCTGGGAGACCCCGAAGATGCTTCACGCCTATGGTGTTGTTGGGAACGAACATGCCGTCCATTATGTCTATCTGGACTGTGTCCACGTATGGTTTGACCTTCCGGATCCTGTCGAAAAGGTCTTCTCTCAGCTGTACCAATATCGCAGGTATAATCTCGGGCTTCATAAATACCACGGAGTTCCTCCCACACCCATTCCTAATCTATATGTAAAGTATTAAATGATATGCTGTTCCCCGACGTGGAGAACCACCATCAGGACTTCTTGAGTACATGAACGACTGCGGTCGCGCCGGAGCCTCCGACGTTGTGGGTCATTCCTATTGAGGCGTCCTTGACCTGCCTGCCTTCCGCCTCCCCGCGGAGCTGCCAGCAGATTTCCACGGCCTGTTTTATGCCCGTGGCGCCGACGGGGTGTCCGCACGCTTTGAGACCCCCTGAAGTGTTGACGGGAATTTCGCCGTCAAGCGCCGTCTTGCCCTCCATGCTTGCCGGGCCGCCCTGGCCCTTCTCGAAGAACCCGAGATCCTCTATGGCCATGATTTCGGCTATCGAGAAGCAGTCGTGCACCTCGACGACGTCTATGTCCTTGGGGCCCACGGCTGCGCGTTCATACGCCTTCTTGGACGCCACCTGAGTGGCCTTCAGGCCGGTGACCAGTTCCCTTGAATGCAATGCGATGGAGTCGCTGGCCTGCCCGCTCCCTGCGATGTGGACCGGCTTCTTCGTGAAGCTCTCCGCCACCTCGGTTGCGGCCAGGACGACTGCCGCCGCGCCGTCGGTAATTGGGGAGCAGTCGAGCACCTTGAGCGGGCTTGCGACCACCTTGGATTTCATTACATCATCAATCGTGATTTCCCTCTGGAACTGTGCGTACTTGTTCTTCACGCCGTTCTTGTGGTTCTTCACAGAGGCGGAGGCCAGCATCTCTTCAGTAGTGCCGTACTGCTCCATGTGCTTCCTAGCCATGAGGGCGTAGATGCCGGGGAATGTGGCTCCGAGGAAGAGCTCCCACTCCTGGTCGCCCGCGCCTCCGAGTATGTCGCTTACCGCATTGACTCCCAGGTCCGTCATCTTCTCCACCCCGCCCACCACGACTATGTCATGCATGCCCGAGGCCACTGCCATGAAGCCCTGCCTCAGCGCGAGGCTTCCGGACGCGCAGGCTCCTTCCACACGGGTAATCGGAATCGGGTTCAGCCCCATGTAGTCCGCGAGCAGGGCGCCGATGTGCTCCTGCCCGATGAGCTTGCCCGAAGCCATGGTGCCGACGAAGCCGGCGCTTATCTTGTCGCCTGAGATGCCAGCGTCCATGATTGCCTTCGTGCCCGCCTGGGCCACGAGGTCCCGGAAACCATGTTCCCAATTCTCGCCGAATTTCGTCATTCCGGCTCCTATGATAGAGACTCCTCTCATGATAATTCCTCTCTCTAAGAATGATTGCTGTGAAAAGAGGTGTTGGCAACTGTTTTTAACGCTTGCAGTGTGCCAGAGCCTGCCAGGGCAAGAGTTATGATTAAACACAAAATTAGAATGCGCATAACTCTATAAATGTTGTCATATATAGTTATTAGCGATAATTAAGAGATTCGGAAGGCTCGCAGTGTGCGGATTGGTGGTAACGGGGCTGTATTATGCAAACCAGATAGCAAGCCTCCCACAGACAACAGGATGAAACCCAATGCTGTGTTGATAGAGAGACACATAAAAGACGCGCAGGCATTCGCGCGGGGTGAGATGTTTACTGTCAGGGGCGGCGGAGAGGCCATGGCGGCCGGCTTCGTCGGCATGTCTGGTGACAAAGGATCTGTTGTCGGGTTTGAGAATGGCGAGTTTGCACTTAGGATATTCCTGAAACGCGGAAGCGGCATCATGGTGAGGACCGAGGAGAAGGGGTCGGTGGCAGTATTCAACGCGTCCAGAATGGGAGAGGGGATGTCGGGAGAACCAGCCTATTGGGGCTTGGTATAGACCAGGAAGGCGACGTCCAAAGGCAGCTGGGGCACTTCGTGATAGACACTGAGACAGTAG
>DTXR01000418.1 GCA_012962365.1 Chromatiaceae bacterium
GATCTTGATCCATGATTGTTTCCTCTCAAGAAGAACTGCAGGCCTGCAATGGCTGGCGCTGCTGTGAATTCGGTATACCCGGACAGGTAAAATACTTTTTTAGAAACATGCGGGCGATTTGCCATTTTTCAAGGCTCCTAAATCGCCAAACCGGTGCTGACACACCGGTTTGAAGGAGCTTCAGTCTGTATTCGATGCGGCCCGCGGTCGTTCGGCATCCATGTCACCACTGTAGATGATGTAGGGTTCGTTCTCTCCATCGATAACGGTCTGATCGATGACCACCTTGCTGACATTCTCCATGGAAGGCAGGTCATACATGATGTCCAGGAGCACGTGCTCGAGGATTGTGCGCAGCCCTCGCGCACCCGTCTTTCTTTCCATGGCCTTGCGCGCAATGGAACGCAGGGCATCGGCGCGAATCTCAAGCTCGGCGCCTTCCATCTCGAACAGCCGCTGATACTGTTTGATGAGCGCATTCTTGGGCAGGGTCAATATCTGCACCAGCGCGTCTTCGTCCAGTTCCTGCAGGGTAGCAACGACCGGCAGACGACCGACAAATTCCGGAATCAGGCCGTAACTCACCAGATCTTCCGGCTCGACGTCCCGCAGCAATTCGCCCACGCTGCGTGTTTCGTCCTTGGTGCGGATCTCGGCAGAGAAACCAATACCGCCTTTTTCGGAGCGGTTGCGGATCACCTTGTCCAGGCCGGCAAAGGCGCCTCCGACCACGAACAGAATCTTGCTGGTATCCACCTGTAGGAATTCCTGCTGCGGGTGTTTGCGGCCACCCTGGGGCGGAATGGAAGCAATGGTGCCTTCGATAAGCTTCAGCAGTGCCTGCTGCACGCCTTCGCCGGACACATCACGGGTGATGGAGGGATTGTCAGACTTGCGGGAGATTTTGTCGATCTCATCGATATAGACAATACCCGTCTGCGCCTTCTCCACATCATAGTCACACTTCTGCAACAATTTCTGGATAATATTTTCTACGTCCTCGCCCACATAACCTGCTTCCGTCAGGGTGGTGGCATCGGCAATGGTGAAGGGGACATTGAGCATACGCGCAAGTGTTTCCGCCAGCAGGGTCTTGCCGCAGCCGGTGGGACCGATGAGCAGGACATTGGATTTGGCGATCTCCACATCATCCTTGCCACTGGGCGCGTCCATACGCTTATAATGGTTGTATACCGCAACGGAAAGCACCCGCTTGGCCTGGTCCTGTCCGATGACATAGTTGTCCAGGCCTTCCTTGATTTCATGCGGTGTGGGCAATTTGGTGGCTGGGCCTTCCGCGCTCTCTTCCATTTCCTCGCGAATGATGTCATTACACAGCTATAATCCTAAATATGTCTAAAAATGATTTTTCTTCTTTCTCCTTGAAAGAGACAACGTCTAAGTTAAGTTTTAGAGAAAACTTGGATAAGAGATAAAGAAAAAAA
>DTXR01000419.1 GCA_012962365.1 Chromatiaceae bacterium
GTTCTGCTTTTGCACACCACGCATCATCATGCACAGGTGTGAAGCCTCGATGACCACCGCAACACCTGCCGCACCAATGGCATCCTGGATGGCATAGGCAATCTGCGTGGTAAGCTGTTCCTGAATCTGCAAGCGCCTGGCAAACATGTCCACGATACGGGCGATCTTGGAGAGGCCAATAACCTTTCCCTTGGGCAGGTACGCGACATGCGCCTTTCCAATAAAAGGCAGCATGTGATGCTCGCACAGTGAATACAATTCTATGTCCTTGACGATCACCATCTCATCGTTATCAGATGGAAATATGGCGTCATTGACAATATCTTCCAGGGACTGGGAATAGCCCTGAGTGAGAAATTCCATGGCCTTTGCGGCTCGCTCGGGGGTTTTCAGCAAACCTTCCCGCGCCACATCTTCTCCCACGCCCCCGATAATATCGTGATAGCTAGCGACCATCTGTTCCAGATTTTTTTCACTCATCCCAACATCCAACTATTATTTTGTTTGTACCAAGGGCAAGTATAACGACTTATCCGGAGGCTTCCCAACCCGGGAACAGCAGGGTTTTGGTGCCAGGCGCCCAAAGTCAGTCAAATTTTCCAATGAAAGCTGTCTATTCTGCTGGTACAGCAGGAATGAACAGGTCTACTGCAAAACAAGCCGCGCTTCCTGCTCTTTGCCATCCCGCCAGTAGCGCAGGGTAACCTCGTCACCGATGACATAGTTCTCCAAGGCATCCAGTAAGGAATCAGTGTCCTCAATATCATATTTACCCAGTTTCAAGATAACGTCGCCGGGAATGAGTCCATCGTCTCCAACGATACGCGTGCCACGCAGGCCAGTTTCATATGCTGCAGAGCCTTTCTCCACAGACAGCACAACCACCCCTTTGATGCCCAGGCGTTTACTAATCAGCTCGTTCAGGCTTTCATCAATGCCTATACCCAGTTGCGGCCTTTGATAACGCCCATGTGCAATCAGCTGCGGTACGACGCGGTTGACGGTATCCACGGGTACCGCAAAACCGATGCCCGCATACGCTCCGGAAGGGCTGAAAATAGCCGTGTTGACACCAATCAAACGGCCTGCGCTATCGAGCAAGGGACCACCGGAATTCCCGGGATTGATGGCCGCATCGGTTTGAATAAGCTCCTTGATGATCCCGTTGGACGTATCGATACTTCGGTTCAGGGCAGAAATCACGCCTGTGGTCAACGAGTGATCCAGCCCAAAAGGATTGCCGATAGCATAGGTCATTTGTCCCACCTGGAGGTCATGGCTGGTACCAATAGGCAGTGGGGGCGGTGGATTCAACGGCATGGACATACGCAATACCGCAAGATCATGCTGCGGACTGGCACCAACCAACACCGCCTTGAAATTGCGCTGATCATCCAGCCGGACATAGACAGCATCGGCACCCGCCACCACATGATAATTGGTAACAACATGCCCGTGTGTGTCCCAGACAAATCCCGACCCCGTACCCCGCGGAATGCGCGTGATGTTGCGCGTCCAGAGATCCACGTGATCAGACAAGGTGGTAATGAACAGTACCGAAGGGCTGGCTTGTCTGAATATCTGGATATTGTTTGTTTCCGCAGGCGCCAGTTCACCACGGGCGGTTATGGCACGCGGTTCCGCCATAAAACTGACCCAGAGCAGTTGTATTTGTGGCAGCAGATAAAACAACAGCAATAGGATAAGCACCCACAGCAGAAGACGGACACTACGCATCTGGGCCATCGGATCGTTGCTCATGGGAACAGTCTGCTCACGGAGAGATTCGGGAAGGATATCGGCATGTGTTGTCCTTGGTTTATCGCTTTCTTGCCTGGCAGGGGAAAATCGGGTGCAAACGGGATTTTGCAGCCGGGCATTCCAAGAGCGAGATACAAGTTCACGACTGAAATCATAGGCACCCTAATGCTGTTGAGCGCCTTTTTCTAAAATAAAATCAAGAAAAGTTCTGGCGGTAATCGACAGAGTCTTGTCTTGATGATGGACAGCATACCAGCGCCGCTTGATGGGAAAGCCATCGACATCGAGTATCGTCAGTTTTTCCGTGCTGATCTCCAGTTGCAGCGCGTGTAATGAAATGATAGCGACACCCAACCCGGCCATGACCCCCTGTTTGATCGCTTCGGCGCTGCCCAGTTCCATGTAAGGCTCAAC
>DTXR01000420.1 GCA_012962365.1 Chromatiaceae bacterium
TCACCGAAGGCGTGGCAGTGAGGCTGGTGATCTGTGGCTCTTCATTGTTGGTAACGCTCACTTGGGAATTGGTCACAAAAAGACCATGACCATCCGGATGCCAGCTATTGGGAACTATGCTGTGTACGAGATACGCAAACCGCAATCCGGCTGGAGCCCCAGCCCGATAGGCGTCCTTCTGTGCCTGAGTCCATTCATTGTAGGGGCCAGTTACGTAGCTTGTCGTCATGCCAACATTCATTGCATTGATGACGTCAGCAAAGGTCATGCCATCCTTCAAGATGGCCTTGAATGTAATGTATTGATTCGGATTGATACCGTCTGTTTTGGGTGCGCTGTCACTGATCTTGCCCGGCGCATAGTCACCATTCCAGTCAATTCGATCTGCAGCAATGTCAATCAGTGTGTATGGATTACCTACCGGATTCATGTGGTATGCAATCCCGGGGGAATGATCCCAGATGGAAATACTATTGAACATGTCTGGGGCATCTGTACCAGTGTCGATCTGGGTGAAGACGATGCTTGATCCCTCACCAAGAACGGTATCTATTTTGTTCCTGAAGGTGAAATAGACGTCGTTTTCGGGGGTGTTCGTATCCTCGTATACCTGGACCACCAACTTGGAAGATGCATCATGCACCCAAGGCTGATCTGCGCCACTGTACCATTGGAAATCATAGGTATAAGTAGTCCGGGCATAGGCAGAAAACGGCAAAAGGCCGATAATTGCCAAGCAGGCAAAAATCATCCGCCCAGTAGAAAACATACGATTGGATTTCATATCCAGATTACTCCTGCAGTATTGCTTGCAAACGAGTCTTCAATCTCCTGAAAGATTTTTGGGGCACCCCAACCCCCAAATCGACAATCGACTCGATCTTCGACAGCCATCATGGCTCCGGCCGTCCCACCATCCGCCACCTCTTGCGCTACGCCGCGTTTGGTTGCTCACTTTGTTCCTCTCTGGCACACATTGTACCCGCCGGGTAAACAGCCTCGCTTCGCTGCTACCGAGGACTACCCACCTTTGCCCCGTTCCCTCCGGGTGGGCGGCGAGAGATCTTGGCGACCATGCCGCTCTCAACGCTCAGGCAATTAAGATGCCATAATTGTATTCTCATTAATAATCAATTAAATACCTATTTCCATAACAAAATAGTGTTAAATTTTTCGACACTCGGTGTTGTAGCTGAATCTGGTATTTGAGAAGTTGTGGGTTGCACCTCGAATAAATTGGACACACATTTGGCTCGGA
>DTXR01000421.1 GCA_012962365.1 Chromatiaceae bacterium
AGGGCGCCGGGGAGCAGATCGACCCTGGCCAGCACTTCCATGGTGTCGGCTGTTCCCGCAGGTGAAGTGATGGCGCGGCTGGAGGTTTTGGGCATGAGCATCCCGTGGGCGGCGACGATGGGGACGATCAGCATGGTGGTACGGTTACCGGGAATACCACCGATGCAGTGCTTGTCTGCCACCAAGTCTTCTCCCCATTCCAACTGATCGCCACTCGCTACCATCGCGCGGGTCAGGTGCAGCACCTCCTCTCGCTCGAAGCCTGTTTCCGCGCAACCCACCAGAAAGGCAGCGATTTCAATCTTTGAATAGCGATTTTCGGCAATATCTTGTGCAATCTTCAGATATTGATCGTAATCCAGAGATTCGCCGTTGATTTTGTCATGAACAGCGTCCAGAGAAGCTGGCGGTGAGGCGTGTTTCACGGTTACCGACGTGCCGGGGGGCAGGTTAAGCTGCTCGAAAACCTGCTCGCTGATGCCAAGTTCACCCGGCGCGGTGATGTTGGCATCGTCCACGATATTCAGTACAGCGATAACCGGTTGAGCACCATTCTCCTTGTGGATTTCGATTTTGTTCAGTGCCTGGAAACCCTCGCTGCGGTAGAATGTGCAGCCGCGGTGCAGGTAGGCTACATTTTCCCTGTAGGTATCTATAGCGACAGGGCGAAGTTTGAGCTTGGTCATCACAATTTACCAGGATGCTGAAAGTTGGGATTAACTGTTGCAATTGGCCTGGAGAAGCCGGATATTAATAGACAGTATAAATGTTTCAGGAGAACGGTGATGAAAGATCTTCCCAACCCCAAAGACCCGGTTGAACTGATGGGGCAGGCATATGAACGCCTGCTGGAATCCGCTATCGAAGACGCTAAAAAAGTTGAGGAAAAGTCCGGCCCGAAACTTCACCATCTGATCGATTCGGCACGCCAGAAGCTTTCTGATCTGGGTGAATTGACTACAGAAGAAATCGACCAGGTTTCAGAATATTTGAAGCGGGATCTGCGTGATGCGGCCAGCTATCTGGCTGAAACGGGTGAAGAATTCAAAACCTGGCTGGGTTTCGACCTGTCCCTGATTGGTGATCGCATGCGGGAGCTTTTCAGTCAGGCAGCAGATCAGACCACTATTGAGCTCAAACAGTTGCAGGAACAGGCTGAAGAGGCAGGCTACCATACGGGAGAAATCACCGGGCCGGGAACCCTGGTCTGCGACAAATGTGGTGAAGAGCTGCATTTTTACAAGCCGGGACACATTCCTCCCTGTCCTAAATGTCACAGAACCGTATTTCATCGCAAGACGGTCTGAGATGATTTTCCTTATCGTTTCATCATATGCATTAAATACGATAGTAACAATGTAGCAAGGCATCATTGATTGTTGTTAAATTTGGTTACCGCTATATAGAATATTCTAATATATGACATGGGTGAGAATATCAAGAATATAATGCATGCGCCTAAAACGGTAATAATCAACAATAACAGAAGAACAACATAAAATTGTATTGAAAGCAGAAAGATTTCTCTGTATACAGACAGATAAAGTAAATCAGGAAACTTCAGAGCTTGGAAAGCATGTTACAGAAGACAGAAAAAACGGCTGAAAATTTTCGGACAGAGGATATCATCAGGAATTGTATTCTTGTTTATGATCCCGACAAGTTGTATACAACGACACTGGATACCGTACTCAAGTTCCTCGGATATGATTTGCTTGTAGCACACGAACAGGATCGACTGGCGCAACTGTTGAAACAACATCCGGGCTTGCTCACGGTAATTGTCACGGGCGATCTATCGGATACTGATCAGAAGGACATTATTGGAGTCATTTCCCGGGAGGCAGAGAGTATACTGCCATTGGTGCTGTATTCGATACCTGCTGAAGGTGAACTGCCCCTGTCGCTCAGGTATCCGCCAAACTGGATTGCATTGACGCTTCCCATAGAGTATGAAAAATTTTCTGCAGCGATGGAGCGTGTTCATGCGCATTCTGCTTACCAGCAATCGCAGAAGGGGCAGCGGCCGCCCCATCTGTTTCGCAGCCTTATCGGGCGCAGCCCGGCAATACAGCGAATACGCGAGGAGATTGATCAAGTCGGCCCGACTGACGCAAATGTCCTGATATTGGGAGAATCCGGAACGGGCAAGGAAGTGGTAGCGCGTAACATTCACTATCACTCAAATCGTCGCGGCAAGGCTTTTGTGCCGGTAAATTGTGGTGCTATCCCCAGAGACTTGCTCGAGTCCGAGCTGTTTGGCCATGAGAAAGGCGCATTTACCGGCGCACTGACGGCCAGGGAAGGACGTTTTTCCATGGCAGAAGGGGGAACGCTTTTCCTTGATGAAATTGGTGAAATGCCCATGGATATGCAGGTAAAACTGCTGCGGGTGCTGGAAGAGAGAGTATTCGAGAGAGTTGGTGGTAACAAGTCCATAAAGGCAGACGTGCGCATCGTCGCCGCAACCAACTGTGATCTGGAACAAATGGTGTCAGAAGGAAATTTCCGTGAGGATCTTTTCTATCGCCTGGAAGTGTTTCCCATCAATTTGCCGCCGTTGCGTGATCGTATCGAAGACCTGCCGATGTTGATCGTGCAGTTGAATGAGCGCATGGAATACGAAAAGCACTGCTCGGTGAGTTTCTCCCGGGAAGTTGTTTCAAGCCTGTCGCGGTACCATTGGCCCGGCAATGTACGGGAACTGGCCAATCTCATCGAACGGCTTGGCATCAAGTTTCCCAATCGTCTGGTGGAAGTACCGGATTTGCCCAGAAAGTATCGGGCTGGCGAAAGCGGTTCCGCCAGCGATAACCAGCTGGATTTCTTCCCGGAACCCGGATCCGGCGTCCAGGCTCAACCGGTCATGCCGAGTCCCCGTGCTTCTGTTGCACAGATTCTGCCCAATGGAATGGACATGAAAT
>DTXR01000422.1 GCA_012962365.1 Chromatiaceae bacterium
AATTGGCAGAAAGAACAACCGGAATTATTCAAAAAGAAAGTATATGATCTATCGGGACTTGACAATTTACCATTAAACTTATGGACATCCCAATATACGGCCAGATGAATATGGCCTTCCTTCCAGCACCTGTTCTGCGCCCTGACGGTTGGATTGAACAAAAGGTGCGTGATTGTAGCAACAACGTTCTTTACAATCACACGGAAGTAGTGGTTTTGTGTCTCCCGTCGTCTTTGGCGCGGAATGCCTGTTCCCGTGCAGAAAGCCGAATTGTCATAGCCAGTCCTCCCAGCGCAGATTCTGCTGCTTCGAGCCTGCCGCCGTACAACGTGACGATCTCGTTGGCTACCGACAAACCGATGCCCTGACCCGCAACTGACTCATCCGCCCGCTTCCCTCTTTGCAGGAGTTCGTGCCACTGCGATGCGGGAATCCCAGGCCCGTCATCCTCGATCAGCACCTCCAATTCTCCTGTTTCGACAATACTTACCCGAACATGGCTTCTCGCGTACTTGAATGCATTTTCCATCAGGTTTCCAAGCACCTCCATCAGATCAGCTTCATCACCGTGAAAAACGGCTGATGCATTCAAGGATCGGTGGCAATACAGATGTTTATCAGCATAGATTTTTTCAAGGGTATCCAGCAAACGGTTCACGATCGGGGCAACTGCAACCGGCTCCACCAGTGTGGTACGGGCAGCAACCGCAGCCCGGCGCAATTGATGCTGAACGATATGATCCATGCGCTGCAGCTGTTCTGAGGTGACTTCCCTCAGGCGCTCGCAGGGCGTTTCTCTATCCTGCAATACGGAATTCATATAGGAAAGGGGCGTTTTCAGGCTATGTACGAGGTCATCCAGACTGTTACGATAGCGCTCCTGCACCGATGCGGCATGATCCAGCAACGCGTTCAGGCTGGAAGTCAATCCCCGCAGCTCTACGGGATAGTTCCCCTGCAAACGATTGACTTGCCCTTCCCTGATAGCCTGCAGATCCGACGCCACCCGCCGCAACGGACGCAATCCCCAGCGAAGCACAACTGCCTGCACCACCAACAATACCAGCGCCAAACCACCCAGCCATGCCCACAGGTTCAGGCGAAACGCGGCGAGTTGCGCATCGAAGGGTTGAACCTGCTCTACGACATTGAAGGTAAAGAACCTGGACTTCCCGGCATCATCCTCCCATTCGACGCCATAGGACAAAAGAAAATGACTGTCCTGGCGCTGAAAGTGTGTTTTTCCGGCCCCAGGGGAAGGACTGGCTGGCAGGGGCATGCCAAGGGAGGATCTGGAACGCCAGAACAGTTTTTGGTCCGAGGTACTCACAAAAGCATACAGGCCGGAATCCAGTCGGGAAAATCGTGGCTCGGGCAGATCCTCTGGCAACAGCATCTGACCCTTGGAGTCCACATCCGCCGCCGCGAGCAAGCCATACACGTGAGACTGCAGCTTTTCCTTTAATGCCGTTTCACTGCTTTTTCGAAAAGCCGAATCCAGCGCCCAGCCTGTGACACCCAAAAAACCGCCAAGCACCAAGGTGGCCACCAGTAGCAGTCGAAGGTGGATGGAACGCATCAGTTACCTGTTCTGTCCAGTCTGAAACAATATCCACGCCCTCTCAAGGTCTCGATTGGCTTCCGCTGGTTGTCAGGATCCAGTTTGCGCCGCAGGCGGCTGAGCAACACTTCCAGTACGTTGCTGTCCCGGTCATAGTCCTGCTCATAGATATGCTCGGTCAGCTCGTTTTTGGAAACCACCTCACCCCCATGCAGCATGAGGTATTCGAGCACCCGATACTCATAGGCAGTAAGCGTTACCGCCTGACCCTGCACACTGAGCTGCTGAGCCATGGTGTCCAGGCTGATATCACCGAACTGCAGCACTGGTGTGGACCAGCCGCCGCTGCGGCGTAAAAGTGCATTGAGACGTGCCAGCAACTCCTCAAACTGAAACGGCTTGACCAAGTAGTCATCTGCACCTGCTTCCAGCCCCTCCACCTTCTCCTGCCAGCGCCCTCTCGCCGTCAGGATGAGTATTGGAAAATCCTTGTCCTCTTTCCGCAGAGTCCGAATCACCTCAAGACCGGAAATATCCGGCAAACCCAGATCGATGACAGCAACATCGATGGGGAACTCCCTTCCCAGGTAGAGGCCATCTGTACCATTTTCTGCCTGATCTACCGCATAACCCTTTCTTTCAAGCTGGCCGGCCAGTTGTTGCAGCAGCGGGATGTCGTCTTCGATCAAAAGGAGACGCATTCGCCTAACGCCTGCGCCTGAGAATATCGCCGGTAGCGGGGTCCACCCTGAAACGACGCACTTTTCCGTTTCCCGTGAGCACCCGGATACGGTACTCCGAGTCCATCTCATCCGCTGACAGGATACGGCCGCCTGTCTGTTCACGAACCCGGTTTACCACGTCATCCAGGCTCAGATAGGTTGCCCTGTCGCTGAAATGGCTCATTTCAGCCTCTCGCTTCTTGAGGTGTTTCCCCGCTTTTTCACCGGCAACGGTATTTGCATACCAGCTGCTGATCAAAATTAAGAGCAGTAGTTTTCGGGCGACAGACATCTTGAGAACCTGTTCTTGAACCATCGAGATCCGGATTGGTAATTGCGCTGTGTCAGGATCAAATACCATCCTAACCTGTAGCACAGTGCAGATCAAAATAGCAGGAGAACGCTTAACCCCCGCTGAACGGGAGAAAGCAGGGAGCCGGACGCCACTTGGCGTTTATTACAAGGCGGTGATCGCAGCTTGGCACACGGCCAGCAGAGAGGCAGGAAAAATACCGTAGTAAAGCATGGCGAGGCCATTCACGGAAATGGCCATGCGTGCATCCACATTGGCGATCACAGGCGCCTTGGAAATGGGCTGGTCAAAATAGATGACCTTGATTACACGCAGGTAATAGAAAGCGCCAATCACGGAGAAGAACACGGCAACCAGCGCCAACCACAGCAGATTGGCGTTCACCAGGGCATCGAGCACGAACAACTTCGCAAAGAAGCCCACGGTCGGCGGTACGCCAGCCATGGAGAACATGATCAGCATCATCATAGCCGCCAGCCAGGGGCTGCGCTTGTTCAGACCCTTGAGATCATGCAGGGTTTCAGCTTCCACACCTTTGCGGCTGAGTATAGCCAACAATCCAAAGCCTCCCACTGCTGTCAGCGCATATACGATCGTATAGAACATGGAGGCGGTGTAACCTTTTTCGGCGCCGGCCAGCAACCCCAGAAAGATGAAACCCACATGAGAAATAGTCGAATAAGCCAGCATACGCTTGATGTTGTCCTGAACCAGCGCCACGATATTGCCCAATGCCATGGACAGCACAGCAAGGATAATCAACATGCCCTGCCAGCCCTGTGGACCCATTTCCGGTCCCAAACCACCCATCCCCTGAGCAAGAATGCGCATGGCCATGGCAAAGGCGGCAATCTTGGGCACGCTGCCCAGAAAAGCGGTGACCACCACAGGAGCGCCCTGGTAAACATCCGGTGCCCACATGTGGAATGGCACGGCGCCAAACTTGAATGCAATGCCGATGAGCACGAATACCAAGCCAAATGTCAGTACGGTCTGATCTGCATGTCCACTCGCGATGGCTTTGGAAACACCGGCAAAATCCAGCATACCCGTAGCGCCATAGATCATGGAAATGCCATACAGCAGCATGCCGGATGCCAGGGCGCCCAGTACGAAATATTTCATGGCGGCTTCCGAACCGCGTTTTGAGTCCCCGTCGAACGCCACCAGGGCATATAAGCTCAGTGCCAGTAATTCAAGTCCGAGATACAGCGTCAGGAAACTGGCCGCAGAGACCATGATCATCATACCCAGGATCGCCAGCATACCCAGTACATAGAACTCGCCCTTGAACAGGTTGCGCTCTGTGAGGTAACGGCGGGAATAAATGAAAGCAAATATGCCTACGCTCAGAAGCGCCACTTTCAGGACACTGCCCATGGCATCGACGACATAACTGCCGTGCATGACGACCCGGCTGCTGTCATCCCCCCACAGGACGGCAGCGATGGTGGCTGTCAAGGCAGCCAGGGACAAACCATAGGTGAACAGGCGCTTGTTCTGGTCGAGGAACAGATCGATGATCAGAATGACCGCGATCGCGGAGAGCAGCACGATCTCAGGGAGCAGTGACAGCAATGTTGAAGCGTTAAAATCCATCAGGTTTACCTGAAGTTACAGTTTCGGAACAGCGATATGATTGACCAGATTGGTAATGGACGCATCCATGACCTGTATCAGCGGTTCGGGCCACAGACCCAGCACCAGCACGGCAATCGCCAAGGATGCCAGCACCAGAGCCTCGCGCTTGTTGATATCCTGCAGGGCGGCCACCTTATCGTTGGCAATTTCGCCAAAAACGACCCGCTTGACCATCCACAGCGTATACGCCGCACCGATTATCAGTGTGGTTGCTGCAAGGAAGGCAAACCAGAAATCCGCTCGGAAGCTGGCCAGAATCACCATGAATTCCCCAACAAACCCTGACGTACCGGGCAGTCCGGCATTGGCCATGGCAAAGAACACCATGAACGCCGCAAACCAGGGCATGGTATTCACCACGCCGCCATAATCGGCAATCTCGCGGCTGTGCATCCTGTCATAGAGCACACCGACACACAGGAACATGGCGGCGGATATGAAACCGTGTGACACCATCTGCACCATGCCTCCCTGCATGCCCAGGATCACTCCATTGCTCACCTCGGGCTTGGCCATGATGATGAAGGCAATGAAAAAACCCAGGGTGACAAAGCCCATGTGTGCGATGGAAGAATAAGCGATGAGCTTTTTCATGTCCCTTTGCACCAGAGCCACAAAGCCGATATAGACCACGGCAATCAGGGACATGCCGATGATCAGCCAGTCCAGTTCCTTGCTGGCATCGGGGGTGATGGGCAGACTGAAACGCAGGAAACCGTAACCACCGATTTTCAGCATGATGGCCGCCAGGATCACGGAACCACCCGTAGGCGCTTCCACATGCGCATCAGGCAGCCAGGTATGTACCGGCCACATGGGTACCTTCACCGCAAAGGCGGCAAGGAAAGCCAGGAAGATGAGTATCTGCTCGGTCAGACCCAGTTTGAGAGTATGGAAGCCCAAGATATCCATGCTACCTGATTGGAAATACATGTAGATCAGGGCCACTAGCATGAACACGGAACCGAGAAAGGTGTACAGAAAAAACTTGATGGTGGCATACACCCGGTTCGGGCCACCCCAGATACCGATGATCAGGAACATGGGAATCAGCATGGCTTCCCAGAATACATAGAACAACATGGCATCCAGCGCAGCGAACACACCCACCATGACACCTTCCATCATCAGGAAGGCCGCCATGTACTGGGAAGGCTTGTATTGAATCACTTGCCAGCCTGCGATAACCACCAGGATCGTAATGAAGGTGGTCAGGATGATCAGGGGCATGGATATGCCATCAATACCAAGGTGGTAATTGACCTTGAATGCCTCTATCCAGGGAATGTTTTCCTGAAATTGCATAGCAGCGGTGTTGGTGTCGAATCCTGTAAAGAGCAGCAGGCTGAGCAGGAACGTCAGAACAGCCACAACCAGCGCCAACCAGCGGCTGACATTGGGTGCCTTGTCTCCGCTGAACGCCACCAATAGGCCACCCAGGACAGGCAACCAGATAACTGCACTCAAAATTGGCCAATCTGCACTCAGTATCTTC
>DTXR01000423.1 GCA_012962365.1 Chromatiaceae bacterium
GAAAGACTCGATTATCGGTCATTCCGGCGCAGGCCGGAATCCACGGTGGGCAATGGATCCCGGCCTACACCAGGATGACATGCCAGCGAGCAGATGGCTGGATTTTGTAACGAATCGCCAAAAAGAAAACACCCGTCCCAGAACTGAATTACAAAAACCGGAGACTATGTCATCAGTATTTCAGAACACTGGCACCAGACATGAAAATGAAACGACTGCATTTTATCCGATTGGGCATCTGCCTGTTGCTTTTGGGTGGATCGTTGCTTGTCTATGCGGGAGCGGCGATGGGCGCCACCTGCGAGCCACTCCCTCCGGCAAACGGCAACATCGTGAATGTAGACAGCGTTTCCAGCCTGCGAGCCGCGGTAAACAATGCATTGGCTGGTGATGACATTTTGATCGCAGATGGCGTCTATAATCTCAATGGCGTCTATCTGCGCATCGATGTTCCGAATATCACGTTGCGCTCGGCCAGCGGAAACCGCAATGCCGTCATACTGGATGGCAACTACCAGACCACGGAGATCATCCAGATCGCCGCATCGAACATAACCATCGCGGATATCACCTTGCGAGAGGCGTACTATCACCCGATTCATGTTATGTCGAGCGATACGGCCGATACCAGGAACACACTCATCTACAATGTACGGATCATCGACCCCGGCGAGCAGGCCATCAAGATCAATCCCACCGGCGCCGGATTTTATCCGGATGAAGGCACCATTGCGTGCTCACATATCGAGTTGACCAATGCCGGCAGGCCACACATCCGTAACAACTGCTATACCGGCGGTATCGACGCACACCAGGCGGAGGATTGGGTTATCCGCGACAACAGAATTGAAGGATTCTGGTGCGAAAGCGGCCTCTCGGAACACGGTATTCACCTGTGGCGCGGCAGCCGTGGCACCCTGGTCGAGCGCAATGTGCTGAACAACAATGCACGCGGCATCGGCTTCGGCCTGGTTACCAGCGGCAATGCCAGAACCTACCCTGATTCCCCCTGCCCGGCAGCCGGCGGTAGTTATGTCGATCACTACGACGGCATAGTTCGCAACAACTTTGTTTTCGCCAACGAAGCGGCGCTTTTCGCTTCGAATGACGGCTTCGACTGCGGTATCTGCATATGGCAGGCATGTGGCGCGAAGGTACTGAACAACACCGTTGCATCCACGGCGGCACCGCTTTCATCCATCGAATGGCGTTTCGACAATACCAGTGTCGATATTCGCAATAACATCGTCAGCCACAACCTTCGGCACAGAGGCGGCAGTGCTAACCTGGAAAACAATATCGAACAGGCGCCACTGGCGATGTTTGCCGATGGCAGTAACGGCGACCTGCACCTGATCCCGTCCGCCACGATCGCCATCGATCAGGCATCCGTGCTGGCGGATGTCGCCGATGATATCGACGGCGAGCTTCGTTCCGCTGCGACACCACCGGACATCGGCGCAGACGAGCATTCACCTTTTGATTGTTCCGGGGATTCAGTGGGCATTTCAACCCACACTTTCGGGACGAACACCAAAACCACCTGTATTGCGCAGACCTCGATCACCATCGGCCCGAATGTAACGGCAAAAACGAACGCGGAAGTGACATTGATCTCTCCCCTCGTTCGCTTCGGATCACAGGTGCACATCGAGCCAGGAGCGGTATTGCAGATAACACAGCCGTCCTCTCGCTAAGCAGGACAACCCCATCAAGAACGGCGGGGAGCATTTGAGATATTCCGTACCAACTGCCATGGCGTCAACGCCCATGGGCGTGGGTCACTGGACTGCCTTAAAACAGACAGGAGGTCTCTGCGCTGCAGTTCTTCGCAACACTCCAGACCCTCTGCTTGCGTACGCAGGTGAAATTCATCCCGGAACCGGCTGAACAAAAGGTTGCAACCTTACCTTGTTCCGGCAATCATTGTGCCCACCAATTTTCAAGAAAAACCACGGCCATGACACGAGAAGCTCCACCATCCGCAACCAGTACATCCTTCAACCGGAAACAACAGCTTTACGCCCGTTACCTAAGCGCCGTACTGATGGATCTGACGATTCTGAACCTGTTCGACGAATACTGGGATGCCGTGGTCATCGATTCCTTCAGCATCTCTTTGCTGGCCGCAATCTTGCTTCAGGTCATGCTCAAGATTTCCATCGCCATCGAACACCATGTGGATGCTGCCGTCCAATCCAGAGCAGGCAGGCACAGCGGAAAAGCGCGGCTGTTTTCCGCTTGGGCTGTCCTGTTCATTTCCAAACTGGTTATCCTGGGAGCGTTGGGCCTTGTTTTTGGAGATGAGGTTCAGTTTATTGGTATCCACCATGGTCTCATTCCTTTTATGGTGGTGGTCATCGTCATGCTGGCTGCGGAGGAATTGATGCGGCGTATCTATTACGCATTGGCATCGTCATAGGGAGCGGCACCATACACCAACTTTCCCGCTGGTGCCCCGTAACCGCAATCACATTAATTCCCAACTGGTACTGGAAAGTGAATTGGACAGATATCGCTTCGGCAGCCACTACGCTGTTTCTCGTTATGGATCCTCTGGGCAATGTGCCTGTTTTCAACGCGGTACTCGCCGGGTTCGACCCCGCTCGCCGTACGGCGGTCATGGCGAGAGAACTGCTGCTCGCCCTGTTGATACTCTTCGGGTTTCTGTTGGCGGGAAATGCCATCATGAGTTTCCTTGGATTGAGCCAGTCATCCCTGAGTATCGCTGGCGGCATCCTGCTGTTCATCATTTCCCTGCGCATGATCTTTCCCCCTGCCTACAAGGATTACCAGGCAGAAGACGAGGAACCGTTCCTGGTACCCCTGGCCGTCCCCCTGATAGCAGGACCCTCAACTATCGCCCTCCTGTTGTTGCTCAGCTCCAGGCAACCGGATCGTCTGGATGAATGGAGCATCGCCCTGTTTCTTGCCTGGCTGGGCACCACGCTGCTACTGATTGCCTCGCCCTTTCTGTTGCGTATCCTTGGCCCCCAGGGTTCCCGGGCAATGGAGCGGTTGATGGGCATGATCCTGGTTATCCTCGCCACGCAGATGCTCTTGAACGGTATTCGTGATTTTGTACAGAGCCTTTGATCAGAACCCGCACTGGTAAAGCAGGCCAATCAATGGCCTTCAATATTGGAAATAGGCGGCCACACCACAACGAGCATGGAGGCAGGAGTAACTCTGTTTTCCTGAACAATGAAATGCCTGAAACCAGACCCCGGCATTTCATCTGAAGAAAAGCTGCTACACTCGTAAGCGCTCATCCGGGCAACTCAAACTTTTCAGACAAGGGAGACAGCCATGTCAGTAGCAAAAATCACGGAAATTACCGCAACTTCAAAAAAGAGCTTCGACGCTGCCGTACAGAACGGCATCAAGCGCGCCAGCAAGACGCTGAAGAACATCACCAGCGCATGGATAGCTGATCAAAGCGTATCTGTAAAAAACGGCAAGATCGTCCGCTATGAAGTACGCATGAAAATTACATTCATCCTCAAGTAGCTGTTAGCGTGCTTTCCCCGGCAAACACTATCGACGGGAGAAAGCAGCTCTACACCAGGCTCATACCGGCTTTATCACACAGACAATTCACATGTTGAAAGTAGCATTGGAAAAAGATTCGGATATCGCCACTCTCAAACCAGAAAGGCCGTTATCCAAAAGTGGCTTCGATATTGCCACAGGCATTATCGATCCTTGCCTGGAAGAACACGGAGAACTCAGGGGGCTGATCATCGACTCGAAGAGTATTCCCGGATAGGAATCCTCCGGCACTGTCTTGAGTCATCTGAAATTCGTCAAGAACCATCACCGGAAACTGTCCTGCATCGCACTGGTTACCGATTCAGGAATTGGTAACCTGGCTGAAAAACTTACCGCTCATTTTGTTTCGGCCGAAGTAAAGCAATTTCCCCATGAGCAGTATCAGCAAGCCAGAAACTGGGTGGGGACAGTTGAGTTCGGTACGAATCCTGCGCGGATTCAACTTGCCAATGCAACCTGCAGATTGAATCCGAACATTTTGATCCGCAATCTGCTGCGGCCAGAGTCGATCAGAGATTCCCTAGGTCTTGCCGGCAATAGGATAAAACTTGCTTTCTTCCATGCGGATACGTTCCTGTAAAATACGGAAAACATCTTTTGTTTCTTTCACGAAAGCCTCGCACTCTTCCGGTTTCGAACCTGAATGGCAAGCGTATTGCAGGTATTCGGAAAACACTCTTTTCAATTCATGACTTCCGCTAAGGAAATTTCTGGCGGTGCGCTGAACTTCTGGGTCCTGATGTATGAGCAAATCCTTGTACAAGGTGTCGTCTTCAAGTATGAGATGCTCACTCACCATTTCCAACAACTCTGAGAAAAGACTCTCGAAAGAACGACTTTTTCTTGCTCTTTCATCCTCTACCAGAAGAGAAAGAACATGGATAAGATCACAGATTTCCTCATGCTGTTTTTTCAGTGTTTCCAGTGGAATCATTTCCTCTCCTCCTTTATTGTTACTGCATTGCCAGCTTAAACCAATCGGCTACTCATTATCCAGTACCCGCAAGAACTTCTGATTTTTCCAAGAAGAAGCAATTTGCAGATTCAAATGCTCAGGATCAGGGCACGAATCGCACGTAATACCAGGCTATCGCAACAATTTTCGACACAGACCCCACACATTTTGGCCGAAAAATACGAGTTCACGACTTGAACAGAGGTTCTCCGATGAGGATGTTCACCCACTATTCACCAGGCTGGTCACTATCCACCAAGGGGACAAAGGCCACGCCCAGCACATTCTGCTTATGAATATCCCCCTGAATGTCCTTTTCCACCAGAATCAGTTCCTGATAGCTGTAGGGCTCGCCCACGGGAATGACCAGTCTTTTTCCCGGTTTGAGCTGGTCCAGCAGCGCAGGCGGGATATGACTGGCTGCAGCTGTGACAATGATACCGTCGTACGGCGCATGCTCTGCCCAGCCTTCGTAACCATTGCCAATGCGAACATGAATATTGTCATACCCTAGATGCCGGAATACATCCTGTGCTTTCCTGCTCAGTTCCGGCACCAGTTCCACGCTGTACACCTGCTTCGCCAGTTGGGACAGGGTAGCTGTCTGATAACCGGAACCTGTGCCTATCTCCAGTACCCTGTCGTCCGGTTGCAACGCCAACATGTCAGTCATGAGAGCCACGATATAAGGCTGGGAAATGGTTTGCCCATGACCGATGGGCAGCGGGCCGTTACAAAACGCGGCATGCTTCATGTCAGAAGGCACGAAGGCATCGCGAGGCACTTCGCGCATCACCTCCATGACCCTTGGTGACAAGTGATCACGACCGGTCATTCGATGAGTGAGCAGCACTTCGCTTTCGATGTCATCGACCATCTGCTGCTGCTTGTTCCGACTCATGTCCCTTCCTCCCAGGATGAAAGATGCTGGCTTCGCTTCGGAGTGTGTTCATTGATGTAGATACCACTGGCACTCAGTTTCAGTTTGGCCACTTCCTTATCGATTTCACCTGGCACAGCATGCATCCGCTATTCCAATAAATATGCTCACACGTTGCCGGATGAACAATGAATGAGCTTGCCATGTAACACCCTCCCGGTTTTCATTTTCACCGCTGATCCCGAATCAGAAAACCCGACATCCAGGAGCCGGAGAGGGATTTGTAATTTGCCAACCCTGCCAGAGAAAGACAGACGGTATATATTGAATTTCTTGAACATTTCACTTTTGTATGTAATCAGTTATCTGCTTTACTAAAGATATTGGGGCTCCAGCCGAAAAGTAAACAGGAAGTTCACTATTTACCTGGAGCCAGAAATCATGCAAACAGACGTACCTGCCCCCCAGAACATCGCTCTCGACTTTTTGACCGATTTTGCGCACCAACTGGGCAAGCGGGATATCGACCTGCCTCCATTTCCGGATGTGTATGCGAAAATACTCAATGCCTTGAACGACCCTGATGTACCCCTAGACCAGCTGGCGCGCATGGTCACCGCAGCGCCTGATCTTTGCGTTCGTATCCTGCTGGTAGCAAATTCTGCTCTGATGAACCGGGCCGGGGTGGAGATTACGGATATCAATGTTGCAGTAACCCGCCTGGGTGTCACTGCGGTGCGAAATGCAACAGTTTCCATTGCGTCCAAAGAGCTTTTCGACATTCCAAGAAATTCTCCCTTGCGCCAGAAGCTCGATGTCTTGCGAGCCATGTCTTTGAAGACTGCCGCCTATGCCTATGCCCTGGCGGGCAGATCAGATCAACCTGCCCTCCGTGATGATGCCATGTTGACGGGCTTGCTGCACAACGTGGGCAGCTTCTACATCATCACCAAGACCGAACAGTTTCCGGAATTCGCAAATGAAGAACTGTGCCATACATGGATGCCTGGAATTGGCAGTGCTCTCATAGACAACTGGGGTTTTGCGGAAGAAATCTCCAAGGCTGTCGATGAACAAAACACAGTGGAACAGGAACATTTTGACCCCGTTAATCTGCGCGACATACTCATCGTCAGCAAACTGTTGGCCGAGATGCATGATTCAGATCATCACGAAACCGCTTTGCAGGAATTGGCGTGGGAAAAAACGCCTCCTTTATCCCGCCTGGGATTCACCGCAGAAAACATCGCAGATAAGGTTGAAGAATCAGCCGATGAAGTGCAGTCGTTTATTTCAGCCTTGAGTTAAAACCTGAGTCCGTGAGTCCATCGGAACACATAGCACACGTTCTTGATTCGTCATGCTCTACGCTATACAAATCGATGCCTTGCACTCTACACCTCCTTTGAGACCACGGTTTCAGGGGAATGGCGCCAAAAAATGCCCATATTTACCCGCTCACAATGTCGAAAGCGATGTCTTCTATGGTCTCGATGGTTTCATGCACCGGGCAGTGTTTGGCTACATGCAACAGCGCCTCACGCCGGCATTCGTCACTGCAATCAGCCTCGGGCAACCTAACCGTAACACGGAAATTGGTCAGTCGAATAGGATGATCTGTCTTGTCGAAATCCACATCAACCGTCATGCCTTCAGTATCAAAACCATGTTCTTCAGCATATTTGGCCACAAAAGCGCCGACACAGGACCCAAGAGAAATGACAAACAGTTGGGGCGGCATCAAACCCCGATTCTTTCCACCCATCTTTTCCGGCACATCAATAAGAATGCTGTGATCACCAACCTGGCTCTCGAACAGCATGTTACCTTTGTATCTGGTCGTAATTGTTGACATGGTTTTCCTCCTGCTATCGGGCTTCTCAATCTTTCGTTTTTATAATATGGACACAAACAGCGAGATTTCAACTGATTCGCATCAATTAAATTGGCGACCAGGGTGCAGCCTGTCCAGAAACCCCACGACATGCCCTCACCCTTTGGCGCCCATGGACAAACCGGGCTTGCGGGGGCAGACAAACGATCAATGAATTTAAGGGATTCCTGACGGGCAGGCTGAAATGAAAACTGACTTTTCTCAGGCCGGACCACGAGTCTTATCCAGCCGTCATTGATTTCGTACTAAGGCCGGAACAATCAGAACAGCGTCGCAGCCTGACTGCGCACATCCTCAACTACCACCTCAAATTCCGCCAGCTGAATTTCGCTCAGATCCAGAAATTCTGCTTCCGGAAGCGTAGCCAGAGCCAGTTGCTCATCGGCCTTGCGGCCGACTCCCACTTTGGCACAGCCACCATCCACAAGACGCACAATGGCCTGCAGGGCATCTGCTTCCGCCAGATTCGAGTCGTGGTGATTCCGCGCTATATCTGCATAGATGCCGGGCAGCTCCCAGGAAGTCATGAGACTGAAACCCAACTCGGGATGCAGCGCTTCCAATGCCTCGTCGATGAGCGCATCCGTCAGCGGTGGAATGTCTTTGTCTCCTGCTCGCGCGTCCAGTATCTTGAGCAATACCAGTTCACCCACATCATGTAACAAGCCTGCCAGGAAGGCTTCTTCTGATCGATCTCGCATGCCTGCCTCCTTTGCGAGCCAGCGTGCGCCCAATGCCGAAACATAGGCATGTTCCCACATACCCGGCATCCGGTTTTTCAGAGTTTTCAAATGTGCATCGTGCGCTGCTGCCTGAGCGCTCATCAGGGCAATATTTGCTACCTGCTCTAGCCCGAGACGTATTACGGCCTGCTGTATGGTGCTGACCTCCTTCAGACCACCATAGAACGACGAGTTCGCTACTTTGAGAATTTGTACGGCCAATGCCGGATCCGTCATGATCGCAACGATAATCTGATCAAGTTGCACATCATCTTCATTCTTCATGCGTTGCAGATCCAGTGCGACCTGGTTGAATACCGGCAACTCCAGTTCACCGGATTGCATCTGTTCTCCAACCATGTCTTTCAGCGACTTGCTCATTGTGCTCTACTCCATTCAAAATTATTCAGGGACGCCGGCAAGACGAAAGATGTCTTCCAGGGAACGTGGTGGCGAAAGCCGAGGCAGATGACGAAGTACCTCCTGGATGCTGGTCTGTCCCTTGGCAGCCTTGGCGATACCGTCTTCGACAAGGGTGATCAACCCGGATGTTTCGACACTGATACGCCGTATTTCTAACGACGTCTTGCAATTCAGAATGGCATCCTTGACGGGCTCGTTCAGCACCAGCAATTCAAATACACCGACGCGGCCACTGTATCCCGTGTAATGACAATGGTGGCATCCCTTTCCCTGTTTGAAGTCGGCGCCTGCCAGATCCGAGGCTCTGACTCTCAGTCGCTGAAGATCCCGGACTGTGGGACGATACGTCTCTGCACAATGCGGGCACACCCTGCGCAACAAGCGTTGGGCAAGCACCGAAACCACCGTCGAGGAAATGAGGAAGGTTTCGATATTCATGTTGATCAGCCGCAACAGGCCGCCGATGCTGTCTTCAGTATGAAAGGTCGTGAGTACCTTATGCCCCGTCAAGGCCGCCTGGATCGCCGCCTCTGCGGAAAAGCGGTCGCGCACTTCTCCAAGGACGATAACATCCGGATCCTGACGCACCATGTGTCGCAGGCTTTCTTCGAAAGTAAGATCAATCTTGGCGTTGAGTGAACACTGGGCAATGCCCTCGATCACATACTCCACCGGATCTTCTGCAGTAATGATGGCATGCTCGCTATCGTTCAGGTAATTGACACATCCGTACAAGGTGGTGGTCTTGCCTGAACCCGTGGGGCCGGTTATGAGTATCACACCACTGGGAATTTCCAGTGCATCATCGATAAAGCGCTGCAGCATGCGCGGTGCCATGCCCACATCTGCGACATCCAGCATGGAAGCCTTGCGGGTCAGTAGACGCAACACGATCTTTTCGCCAAAAATCGTGTTGTAGAAAGACACCCGGACATCACACTCCAACCCGGATTTTTTGTCCTCAAACTTGAATCCACCGCCCTGATGTCGGCGTCTTTCTGCGATATCCGCCTTGGCCATCACCTTGAGTCGTCCGGTTATGCCCGGCAGGGCGTCCTTGCTCAATTCCCTGTCCTGCATCAACATGCCGTCGCAACGGACACGAATCCTTACATAATCCTTCATGGGCTCGATATGCACATCGCTGGCGTCCTTGCTGATGGCATCTGATATGAGGCGATTCACCAGCAGCGTGGTCTCATGAGTATCCACCTTGCCACTGGCGGACGCGCTTTTCCCTTCCTTTTTTGCCTCCCGCTCGTACCGGGTAAAGAATTTCTCCAGGCTTTGGCGCGAAACAATTGCCGGGGATATCTGCCTGTCGAATGCGACCTCCGCTGCCTGCAGCACGCCTTTGTCCGCAGGATCGGCGAAAGCAACCTGTACACCTTCTTCCGTGTTCTTTACAGGCATAACCTGATGGCGCCGACACCATTCCAGACTAACCTGATCCAACAGAGATTTGTCCACCTCATGCTCATTCAGTTGCACGACAGGATAGCCCAACTTGTCGGCCATGACTTTCAGCAGGACATGTTCAGGAATCATCTGCTGGGCTACCAGCAGTTCAGCGAGTTGCCTACCCTGCCACTCCGGGGTCTTGAGCATGGCTGACGCCGCCCGCAGCTCCTGGGGCTTGAGATGCCCCAGTTCTACCAGCATGTCGCCGAGTGGTAATGACAGGCAGCTTTGTTTCTGTACCTTCCGGAGTTTCTCATCGTCCAGCTTGCCAAGTTCCTGCAACACCCGAGTAAGAGGATAATCCTTACCCATCTTCTCCCGCACGCGCAGGGCATATTGCAGATCCCTCTCGGAAAGCAGTCCGGCTTTGACCATGCAGGCGCCGATACGGGCGCCGGCGTCGAGGGATTCCGCTTTGCCGTCTTCTGTTTGTGGTGCCAATACGCTGGGCAAGGTGCTTTCCTCCCGCTATTCAGTTTCATGCAACCTATCGGCGATGCGGGAGCAAACTTTAGGGAGTCAGGGTTACTTACGAAGGCATTCCGAGCTAGCCAGCGACTGGTTGGTTCTATTCAAATCCATCGGAGAAAAGCACTTCCTGATCCATGAATTCTAGCCTGGAAGCCGAAAAACGGTAGAGGTTGGGAAAAATGACACCTAACTCCTGTTCCGATGCACCAAACCAGGTAGCCAGGGGGGCATAATACTGTTCAACAGAAATACCGGGGATGAGCCTGTCATCCAGGGCATCCGGTGATTCCTTGCGGATACGGGGCATGGTTCCGTAAATATCGCCGCCCTTGACCGCACCACCCATAACGAAAGCGTGTCCGCCCCAGCCATGATCCGAACCCTTTCCATTCGGCGTGATAGAGCGACCAAAATCCGAACAGGTAAAGGTGGTCACCTGCTGCTCCAATCCCAGTTGCGCCAGGGCATCCTGAAAGGCGCCCAGGGACTTGTCGAGATAATCCACGAGGTGGCTGTCGGCATCCAGAGGCGTATCGTGTGTATCCCAGCCATGGTAGTTGACGAAAAACACCTGCCGCTGAGGTCGATTGGGAACACGATCTTTCACCGCCAACATCCGCACCACGGCTCGCAGCTGCATTCCAAATGGCATGCCGGACTCATGGATGCCGGCAGTAAATTCCGGAAAATCCGGCGCACTTTCCAGAATGCCTGAAAGCACGTTGAACAGTTGTATGTTATTGGTGCGACGATGGGCGAACGCCTCGACAAGGTGATTGCCATGAGTAGAATTATGCTGCAACAACTGCCGGTATATTTCGCCCAAAGAACCATCCTCACGAAAGGCATAGTAGTCATCAAACGCATAGATGTCACTACCATCAAATTCGAAAGCGCTCTTGTCGCCCCCCTGCTGCATCAGGTTCTTCCCACCACTGGTCAAGTTGAACAGAGGCTCGTCCGGAGCAAATGCATCTGCCATCCTTGCCGCCCACCCTGCTTTTTGCCGTACGGCGGCATCTGCTGTCATCCATTGATCACGCTGGGTATTGTGTGAAAACAGCTGATTAGGTACCGGCGCGCCATTCAGGATTTCAGCCCGGGTAACTGGTTGAACCAATGTTCCCACATTGGCGATGACAGCCAGTTTCTGCTGATCAAATAGTTCGTGCATACGGTTCATGCGCGGATGAAACCCGTAACTCACACCATCATCATACCTTACAGGATCCAGCTTCAGGAGAGAGCCGCCTGAAATGGCCATAGTACCCCGCGCATTTCTGTACGCCTCGTAAGCAGCACCTTGTTTTGGAACCACCATGTTGAACACATCTGCTCCTCCTTCGAGGAGCACACAAACCAGTGCCTTGTATCCACCACTGCTGTCAGCCGCTCTTGCCTCCGGCAGCACTCCCAACAATGCCGACAACGGCGAAAGCGTCGTGGCGCCAATCAGGGAGGTACGCAAAAATTGGCGTCTGTCCAGCTTCTTCATGTCTATCTCCTATCTCTGTACCGCGTATTCAGCGGAAACAACAACCAGGGAAATGAGATTCCTCACCAGCGTTTCTGGCGGCGTGCTACTGTGGTCATTGACATAAACAAGCAATAGTTGGCGCATCTCCGAACTCATGGATCCTGCCATGAGCAACACATTCAGGCGTTCCAGCAACTGGTGCAGATTGCCGGCTTCCAACAGATCCCGCTCCCGGCTCACGTCGAGGCTTGCCGTCATGTCATGCACTTCATAGGTATAGCTCTGATGCACCAGGGACATCATGACATGATGCAGACCATCAATACCCATGATCGTCATTTCGGGGGCAACCAGACCAGCATCGGCAAGTTCGGATGGCCCGTCATCAGGTGTGAACCAGTTGAATACGGTGAGCGACTCCAGAGGGGCATTCTGTTGCAGAAAACTGCGTACATACTGGAAGTTAAAGCAGCGGTATTCGTATTCGTCATTCCAGCCACGCTTGTGCGCCCCATTTGCGGCATGAAAGGCTCGCCACAAATGGGTAATAAACAGCAAAGGCTCGCGTACCTTGCCAAAGGATGAAACATCGCCCTGGCGGCCTGACAGGGCTTCGGGATCCAAAAGAATGGCTTTTATCACGGCTTTCATATCACCACGTACACCACTTCCATTGTCGTTGAAGGCGGCAGTTACGCGGGCAATATAAGTCGGTGATGGATTACTGGTAACCAGCCGTTGAATCAGCCGACGGCCAATGAACGGGCCAACATTGGGATGCTGGAACAAATGATCGAGCACAAAATCCAGATCCTCCTGCGTTGTTTGACCTGCAGGGATATCCACACCCAATAC
>DTXR01000424.1 GCA_012962365.1 Chromatiaceae bacterium
CGGTAGGCCTTGTTCAACGCCAGTGCGCGCTCTGGGGAAGCGAACAGCAGCAGGGAAACATCTTCTTGCAAGCTGGATAGCATATCGGGGCGCAGCTTGCCCTGGTGGTCAAAAAAGCGGGTTCTGATTTCTGAATTCTCCCGGAACTCGTCACCTGCACCGTTGCTTTGCAGATAAAAGCTGTACTCTGGGTGTCCGTCTGATCGGATGCGTTCCGGAAGGCCTTGCAAACTTTTTTGTGACCAGTGATACCAACCGCGCTGGAAGGAACTTGGGTCAACTTTGCGGTGCAGTGAATAAATCCCGTCTCTTGTGGCGCCGGTTCCTCCGTGACAGCCCACGCAGAAAACCTGTTCTTCATAGGTTTGAGGCCTCAAATTGCCTTCCGCGTCTTCTATGAACCCTGCATACACCCAACCCTGACCGTTACTGACACCGGATTCCATGTTGCCCCTCACAGTACGCAGACGGTCTGGGAAGTCGTCTTTTTGTTTCAGTTCCTCCAGTGCGTCGGCCTGAAGTTGGGAGTAGTTTTTCCAGTAGCGTTTGCGGGCGTATCGTAGCTCTTTCATACGCGGCGCAAGTTTGTTGACTCCAGAATCGTCTACATCGATGTAGCGTACGGAGTGTAAAAATTCTGTTCCCTCCGGATACAGCCCGGCGGCAAGATGGAGTTTCCCCTGTTTTTGCAGCTTTCCTGCGAGCCCCACATACTGCATGAATCGCGACTCAAGTGGCGCCCAGTCCCAGGCGACATGATCTGCGGTTCCGATATGCCCGTTTTTGTCGATATCAACATTGCCCAGTGCGGCTTCATTTATGGGGTCAATGGCAATGTCATGTTCTTTCATGGCGGCTTCCACTATTGCCAGATTGACTTTATAGATATTCAGGTTGAATTTTCCCCTGATGTCAGTCTGAAATGCTTTTGGCAACCGAATCAGGACATCGTCCGTGGAGCCATTGGTGGGCCAGAATGTGCCCAGGAATGGATAGTAGGCGAAAGCGCGCCAACCGGTGTAATGATTCTCGGGGCTTCGGTCGAAACCCTCCTTGTCAAAATGGAAATAGGCATCGGGAACAAAGCCATCCCATTGCCCATCTTGCCTGTAATCCCAATGTGTTGGCAGATTAGTGAGTTTTTCTGCTAGCAACAGGTTGCCATGCGGGTCTTTGTAATTGCTTTCACGGATGTATTCAAGAATTTCCTGGTCAGAAATCTCGTTGATTTGTTCAGTTCTGTCCACGAACAGATTTGACCAATGATTCTGTCTTGCGAATTCAGGAAAAGAATACTCTTGTTGAAGATCAAAATCATTAATGTAATTTGGCCTGCTGCTTGTTGTGTGACAACTGTAACATGGGTTGTGAATATTGCCTTTGTCATCTTCTGTTTTGGTATAGCATTGAGAGGGAATATAGGCTGCTTCGTTGATGAGGGAGCGGCTGGTAAGGGATATGGTGTTGGCGTTGTCACCGGCAGATGGATCATCGTTTTTGGTGTGGTTATCATCTACGGATGTATTCGCATTTCCTGATATATGTTCCAGGCCAAAAACTGTAGCAATAATCAGAATAATTGTTGCAATGGATTTGCTCATTATTGTCGCCTCTGTCTGTAATTTGAACATGTTTTGTGAAAAACTTGTGTTGTAATATAGGAAAATAGTCTATTAATGAATTACAGGGTATTTATTCAATGTGATAAAAAAGCCGGAGGATTAAAGTCATCTCCGGCAATCAATGATAGTTAAAGGAATCTTCTTCAAACTACAGTGGAATATCAGTCCATAGGGGGGAACGGACCAATATACCCTGTGTAAGCCGCCTTGGCTGTATCGGGGTTTTCCAGTTCATCCGCCTTGTCTGAATCTGATTCACCATAAGGGTGCTGAATGACAGACATCAAGTAGGCATGGCCGTTCAAGTTCGGATAAAAATACGGCGAAGTGGTTTCGGAGCCATAGGGAGTAGTCTGTATTCGAGTCAACGTACCGGAATCCAGGTTGAAAGACCACACGATATCGTTTTGATGTCCCGATCCCGTGTCTTCCCCGATGATAAGCGTGTTGTAGCCCGGCATGAATGTTATGTTGTCAGGATTGGCAATAGCATTTACATCACATTTATTGTTGGCCAGCGGACCATCAGGATCATACGCGGGGAGTTCGCTGTCAGGGTCATAAGCTGTTGTAGGATTCCCGGAAATCAGGCCATACATGTTGTGAGCGGTGTAATCCTGATCGACATCCAGAGCGTATACTGCACCACACCGGTTAAAATTTACTCTGATGTGGTTGCCACCACCGATGTCGTACTTGTCGTTCGGTTCTCCATTTTTTGCATTGTCTTCCATGCCGCGAGCCACTTCAGACATTGCAAGATACAATTGATTGGTATCAGGGTTGAACGTGATGCCTTCCATCTTGCGCCATTCTGTAGTTGCTCCTTTCATGGCAGCATAGCGTCGAGTTTCGAGTCGAGAAGCAGCCAATGCCATTCCTGGCTTTAACTTCAGGCACTCATGTCCCCGTGTGGTGTTGATGCTTTTAAAGCCTGTGCTGCAGCTGTTACCAACAGGTTCTTCCGAAGCGAATATGTCGTCAAAGGTGATACCAGAATCGAGGTATTCCTTGATTTGTGAATTGGATGCGTGGCCCAGGCTGATCCATTCCAGATTTGCGCTGCCAACACCCTCGGAGCTGTTTTGCATCCACTTTGCTGCAAAAAGCTCCCCGGAACTCAGATCTTCTGGATGGTCAGCTTCAAACCGGTAAAATCCCACATTGGTGCCATCGTCGGAAATATAGGCTGTTCTGCTGTTCGGCATCACATAGGCCAATTCAATGGCGACTCTACCCATGGCATAGTGTTTCATGACCTGGACGTTTTTCCAGTTTTCAACGGCTACTTCAACAACAAAGCCATAATCATAAGGATTCAATTCCAGTAGATCTCCACCATAATAGGCGGCCATGGCATCATAATAGCTATTGATGCTGCCTGTCTGAGGGTCTCTGGCAGCAGCATCCGGCTCATATTCCTCCGAACCAAGATGCGTTCCCCAGGGAGTTACACTGCCGGCGCAGGGAACCCAGTTGCCCCTGACATGCGAAAAATCCAGTGGACGGGTATTCTTGGCCGTCAACTTTCCGGTTTTCTGATCCTGCTTCAGTTTGGTCAGAAACATGGATCCGGGGCGGCTTTCAAAATGCGAAACCATATACAGAATTTTCTTGTTGGGTTCCTTGCTGCCGATCAGCAGCGAAGAAAAATCATTGCTGTTGGATATCTGGGTTGATCCATCCTCTGAAAGTATCGGGTCGCCATTCACATCGGTAAGTTCACCAAATACAGCGGATTTCTTTGAGGCCGCTTTTTCTCCAGAGCGAAGAATCGTATTGTATGATATCGGTATTTGCTCGCCATCTACAAACGCATATTGTGACGACAAAATGACATGTTTTTCTATGCTGCTTTCAGGCGTTTTCACGCCAGTGAATTCTATGCTGCCGGCTTGTCCTGTGGATACAAGAACGGCACTGATAGCCAATGTAATCAGTTTTGCTTTCATTGATAGATCTCACTTTACATATTGTGAACGATAAATACCTGGGCAAGCCTATCATCTGTTTGTGTCAAAATAATTACAGGTGAAATCTATGTTCTCAGAAGTGTTTTATATGTTTTCA
>DTXR01000425.1 GCA_012962365.1 Chromatiaceae bacterium
AAGCTCAGGGATGAGCTGAACAATCCGAACAGTCTGATTCGCAATCTACTTCGTCCAGACTTAATCAGAGGTTCCCTAATAATACGTTTTTGCTCCTATTACGAATTCTGAACAGCTTGCCGATCACCCTTCATCAAACAACATGAGCAAATCATTTAGAAACATCCACCCTTTCACGCTGGGCTGCAGCCAGCTTCTCTTTCTTTCCAGCAACCCCAATTCCTGAGCCCGAGCCACCTTCCTGTCCATCGCTTCTGCGGATAGCCCTGTACGCCGCTCAAACAAGCGAGCAGCCACACCTTCATTCAAACGCATGCCGTTCATCATGAATTCCAGTTGCAGATCCTTTGCAGACAACAGCCTTCGGTTTACCCGCGTAGCCGGCCCTTGCATGTAGGCCTGCGGATGCCGTTCCCTGGAATACCGGATCACACCTTCCCTTGTGCTTACCTTGGCATGTGCCCCGGCACCGATAGCCAGATAATCGCCAAACGTCCAATAGTTGAGGTTGTGCTTACAATTGCAACCCTTCTGCGCATACGCGGACACCTCATATTGAGCATAGCCCATTTCCCGCAAAAATCCCTGCCCTTTTTGCTGTATTTCCCAGAGATGTTCTTCATCCGGCGTGGCAGGCGGTTGGTGATAAAAAGGGTATTGGGTTCGATAGTGAGCTGATACCAGGAAAGGTGCTGGGGCGCCAGATCGACGGCCTGCTGTAAATCATCCAACGCCTGATCCGGATGCTGACCGGGCAAACCGAACATGAGATCCAGGTTGATATTCTCGAAGCCAGCAGCGCGGGCGATGATGTATGCGTGCAAAACCTGGGCGGGATCGTGTATTCTGCCCAATGCCCGCAGGTGTTCGGCGTTGAAACTCTGTACACCGATGGACAGGCGGTTGACGCCGGCTGCACGATAGGACGCAAAATGATCGGCATCCACAGCACCCGGATTGGCCTCCAGGGTGATTTCGATATCCTGCGCGAAATCCAGTTCGCCTCGTATCCCCGTCAGCAGTGCATCGATGGCCTCACCACTGAACAGGCTTGGCGTACCGCCGCCAATGAAAATGCTACCAATTTTCCTTCCGGCCGCCAGTGCTTTCTGCTCGTCCAGATCTTCGAGCAAAGCACGCACATAGCCCTTCTCGGGCAGCGTTGTTTTCAGCGCATGGGAATTGAAATCACAATAGGGGCATTTGTGTACGCACCAGGGAATGTGCACATAGACAGCGAGCGGCACATTCCCCGGTTCGGGGCCTATCACCCGGCATCTCTCGCTTTGAGATAGGCCAGATCGGAAATCTTGCTGTATTTTTTCGATGTATCGAGGAAGGCCATGTAGCTGTCGTAGATTTTTTTGGCGGCCTTGTTTTCCGCTGCCAAATCTCCCGCAACTTCTGCGGAAACCTTGCGTAGCTGCCCGAGCACATCATCCGGATAAGCCCTTAGCTGCACATGGTGCTTGTTCACCAGCTGATCCAGTGCGCCGGGATTACGCGCACTGTATTCCGCCAGCATGTCCATGTTCACCACCCGGCAGGCGTTCTCTACGATGGCCTGCAGATCCTTGGGTAGCGCCTCGAAGGCCTTGCGGTTGATCAGCGCCTCGAGGATGGTGCCCGGCTCGTGGAAGCCGGGGTAATAGTAGTATTTTGCCGCCTTGTACAGGCCGAAGGCCAGGTCGTTGTAGGGGCCTACCCATTCGGTGGCGTCGATGGTGCCGGAGGTCAGAGCGGTGAACAGCTCGCCACCGGGCAGGTTCACGGGTGTGCCGCCGAGTCGCTTGAGCACCTCGCCCCCCAAGCCGGGAATACGCATTTTCAAACCTTTCATGTCCGCCAGGGAATTGATCTCCTTGTTGAACCAGCCGCCCATCTGCACCCCGGTATTACCTGCGGGGCGACCGATGACGCCGAAGGGCTTGTAGGCCTCATCCCAGAGCTTCTGCCCGCCGCCGTAGTAGATCCAGCCGTTCATTTCGTTGGCGGTCATACCAAAGGGCATGGTGGAAAAGAACTGGGCCTCGGGCACCTTGCCTTTCCAGTAGTAGGCGGAAGCATGGCCCATCTCGGCCGTGCCCCGGGAAACGGCATCGAACACCTCGAAAGCCGGCACCAGCTCCTTGGCACCGTACACTTTGACCTTGAGCCGCCCGCCGGACATTTGCGCGATCAGTTTGGCTAGATTGTTGGCTCCCGTGCCCAGGCCGGGGAAATTCTTGGGCCAGGTCGTGACCATTTTCCATTTGATGGTCTTGC
>DTXR01000426.1 GCA_012962365.1 Chromatiaceae bacterium
ATGTTCAGATTCGAGGCGCAAATCGCACGTAATAGCAAGCTATTGCGAAGATTTGCAACGAAGAAGCCGGGCATTCTGGGCGCAAGATACGAGTTCACGACTTGAATCAGAGGTTCCCAAAACAGCAATACAGGTAAAAATACATGAGCAACGATGTCCTAAAACTGAGCAACATATTGATTTCCCACCACGATCTTGAAAACTTTCAGGAACTTCTGGAGTTGATCAAAGTGTTCGCACAGCGGGGAGAAATGTTTTTGCAGTTTGACGTAAAACCCGAATTCCCCGATACCCCGGAAGACTGGGAGGATCGCCTGGAAGCTGCATTCAGCGGGCGAGTGTAGGTCTTATGGATTTCCTTGATCCCAATAAACTGGAAGACACCGTTGCCGAATCCGCAAATATGGATATGGCCGAGAAAGCCCGCATCGAAGGTGAAGTAGCGGAGCTGCAAACCCGGCTGGAAATAGAAGCTTTACCTGACAAAAAGGCGCAGTTGCAACTGGAGCTAGCCCGCAACCTCGCAGACCTGGAACGCGGCGAACAGGCCTGGCCCATTGCCAAAGCGGCTTTTGACCACTATCTGGCACAGGAAAACTGGGAGTCTGCAGCAGACTGTTGCAATGTCCTGTATCTCAGTGATCAGGAAGGCTCGCTGAGTGCCCTGGGACAAGGTGTCTGGCTGGCGGTTACCTACCCCATCAATCCTGAGATCACCGTTGAATTGCTGCACCATATCATCGACGACACGCCGGACGATTCCGATGGAGCGGCCGTGGCGGCAGCCGCAGCAGCTTTCGTGGTTGACGTCCGCACCAAGGACGACCCCCGGCGTGAAGACATGTTGTTCTTCACCCGCCAAATGCTTGGCAAGGTAGCCCGACGCCACAGCGACATTCAGGATCAGGCGCAGTTCAATTACTGGATCGAGAAACTGGAACTCGACCAGCCTGACAAGTTTTTGGTGCGATTGAGGAACATCGTCGATGTGCTGGTTCAGGAAGACTGGTGGTTCGACAGGGATGAACTGCGGGCACGCATTCCGGAGGACTGAAGCATGCTCTGGCAAGATGACGACACCCACGAAGAAGCCCCTGCCGCCGATATGGTGGATCTGGCTTTCTCCATACGATGCAGACAACTTCCCGTGGATCATTTGCATGCACTGAGTTCTGCCTTACTGGAGGCTTTCCCCGGTCTTCAGCAGAATCGCATTGGCATCCACGAGATACACATTGCCGGCTCACAAAACGGCTGGGAACGGCCTGATCCTGAACTGGGCCAATATCTCATGCCTTCCCGCCGCACACGTTTATGCATGCGGGTACCGAAAAGCAAGGCAGAAGATATTGCCAGACAGTTGCAGGATCATACCCTGGAAATCGATGGCTGCGAGCTCACCCTCGGCTCTGTAAAGGAAAGACCCATCGCCAGTCACGACACGCTCTATGCCCGCCATGTACTTATGAAAAACAAAGCGGAGGAACAGGACGAGAATATCTTCCTTGAACGCATGGCCCGTGAGCTGGAAGAAATAGGCATACACGTGAAAAAGGCGCTTTGCGGCAAGACCAGTCAGATCCGCACCGATGATACGCCTCTATGCACCCGCAGCCTGATGATTGCCGATCTCAGCCCCGTCGAATCCATTCGCCTGCAACAGGAAGGCCTGGGTGAGCACCAGCATCTGGGGTGCGGCATCTTCCTGCCCATGAAGGGCATACAGGCGGTAGACACAGGGGATGACTAGTCCTTCATTATTTTATAGAATTCTAATTCTGCGAAGACACTCATCGCCTGCAAAGCGCGGGTAAAAGCACTTTCAACCAGGAGGTACAGCATGTCCTATGAAATTAACGGCAAGACCGTTGAAACAGACGCCAATGGCTATCTAGTTGATATCAACGAATGGAATGAAGACGTGGGCAAAGCCATCGCAGAGACGGAAGGCGTTGAACTGACTGACGAACATTGGGACGTGATCAACTATCTTCGGGATGCCTACATCAACGAAAACGGTCACCAGCCCAACAACCGAGAGATGATCAAGGCCATGAGCAAAAAATGGGGTCGCAAGATCGGATCGAAGGATCTGTTTGTACTCTTCCCTGGTGGTGGCGGACCTTCCAAGCAGGCCGCAAAAATCGGCGGGCTGCCTGAGAGCCGGCGTAAAGGCGGTTATTGATACACACGTATTGCCCTTATTTGAACCTGAATCCGTGAGTCCATCGGGGCACATAGCACAAGCTCTTGATTCGTCAAGCTATATGAAAA
>DTXR01000427.1 GCA_012962365.1 Chromatiaceae bacterium
GCAGCCATTCCACCTGATCGATCTCCTTCATGGCCGCGTCGCGCAGGCCGTTCTGATCCATGCTGATGAACCACTGGGGCGTAGCACGGAAGATAATGGGTGTCTTGTGACGCCAGCAGTGGGGATAGCTGTGCACCAGGCGTTCCTCGTGTAGCAGGGCGCCCCGGGCCTTGAGTACGTCTATGACTTTGTCGTTGGCGGAGAACACATGTTCGCCGGCGAACAGGGGCGTATCCTCGTTGAAACAGCCGTTGCCCAGCACCGGGTTGTTCACCTTCAGGTGATATTTCTGGCCCACCACATAGTCTTCCAGACCATGGCCGGGCGCGGTATGCACGGCACCGGTACCTGCGTCCAGCGTGACGTGCTCACCCAGGATGATGGGCACTTCCCGGTCATAGAAGGGATGCTTGAGCATCAGCCCTTCGAAGGCCTCGCCCTTGCCGTAGGCGATGACCCGGTAATCATTCAGGCCCCAGCGCCCCAGGGCATCCTTCATGAGACCCTCGGCCACGAGGAAGCGCCGCTCGCCGGCCTGCACGATGGCATAATCCAGCTCGGGGTTCAGTGCCACCGCCTGGTTGGCGGGCAGAGTCCAAGGGGTGGTGGTCCAGATGACCACGAACAGGGGGCCGCGACCATGATCGCCGGGGACGGAATGGCAGCGGTACATGGCCGCTTCGTCATCCAGCACCTCAAAGGCCACGTCGATGGCGAGGGAGGTCTTGTCCATGTAGTCCACCTCGGCCTCGGCCAGGGCGGAGCCACAGTCGGTACACCAGTTCACGGGTTTGGAGCCCTTGTGCACATGCCCGGCCTCCACGATGCGCCCCAGGGAACGGATGATGTCCGCCTCCTGCTGGAAGTTCATGGTGAGATAGGGACTCTCCCAGTCACCCAGCACGCCCAGGCGTTTGAAGTCCTCCCGCTGGCCATTCACCTGTTTCTGCGCATAGACGCGGCAGGCCTTGCGGAATTCGGCGGCGCTGACCTTGCGGCCGGGCTTGCCCACCTTCTTCTCCACCTGCAGTTCTATGGGCAGGCCATGGCAGTCCCAGCCCGGCACATAGGGCGCATCGAAGCCATCCAGGGTGCGGCTCTTGTTGATGATATCCTTGAGGATCTTGTTCACCGCATGACCGATGTGAATTTCCCCGTTGGCATAGGGGGGGCCATCGTGCAATACGGATTTAGGCCGTTCGGCACAGGCCTGGCGAATCTTCTGGTAGAGATGCTGGCTTTCCCATTCCTTCAGCATCTGCGGCTCGCGCTGGGCGAGATTGCCGCGCATGGGGAA
>DTXR01000428.1 GCA_012962365.1 Chromatiaceae bacterium
ATGTCGAGGATCATAGTCGGGATTTTACGCAGGAACGTACTCTTGAAGCAACGTTTGAGATACCTGCGGCGAACTGTGTGATAACCGGCGCTATTGATCTACTGCTGCGTGAAGATGCAAACGGGCGGATTTTGGATGCGGCGATAGTGGACTTCAAGGCGATGGAAGGCGGGGAAGAGCCGGAGGAGAATGTGGAGTTGGATTGGACGGATCTATCGCTTCAGGTACAGTTGTATGCCCGTGCGGCTGAACAAGTGTTGGGGGAAAACGCTAAAACGGGTAGTGTGCATTTGCTAAGAGATAATCAACGCATCGAAGTGCCAATAACAAACACAGCAGTCGACGCAGCGCTATCAAACATCGAATGGGCGGTACAAGGGATATTAGCTGCGGATTTCCCCATGCGACCTCATGAGGAAAAGTGTTCGAAATGTGATTTTTCTATGATATGTCCAAAGCAACCACAGGCCTTCACGTCGCAACGGTCACAACCAGCACCCCTTCATTTGCCGGGGGGGAGTGAAGTTATGGTGAGAGCATTTAGTCAATATACATCATAATAGCGATGACGGATAACCTAACAAATACGCAACGTAGTTACTGCATGTCGCGTGTTAAGGGGAAAGACACGGGCCTTGAAAGATTAGTACGTTCTGAGCTTTATCGGCGTGGATTACGATTCAGAAAACATGTAAAGGAACTTCCCGGGAAGCCCGACGTGGTGTTTTCAAAGGCGAAGGTTGCTGTATTTATCGACGGCGATTTTTGGCATGGGTACAGGTACCCTCTTTGGGAAAATAAGTTGTCTGATTTCTGGAAAGAGAAAATTGGAAAGACGCGCGAGCGAGATCAGCGAAACTTCAGGAAGTTGAGATACATGGGTTGGCGGGTGATTCGTATTTGGCAGCATGAAATTGAAAAAGACCTTGGTAAATGTATTACCAGAATTGAGCAATGTTTGAAACTCTGATAGCTGTGATGAGCCTGCATGAGGGGAATATCGCGCATTACCGTATTCGCCCATTACAATATGCAGCATGGAAAGAGACCTGGCGCTGATGCCACAGAGGTGCATCGATCCTGCTTTAACGGGGCTCGTTACTTGATATGGCCGGAGGCGGGACACAATTCGCTGATCAATTACGCCAAACCTACGCCAAGGCCATATAACTGATTGATAAGCCATAGAGTACGATTCCGGCCCTGGGCACCAATTCAAGCACAAGCACTCTAGCTAGGTTGACAGCCGGATGGAAGCATTGGATCACCCAGCAGAAATAACTTTCCTTCAGGATGAAGAAGGGGAGCTATTGCTCGTCAGTTCCGGTGTTTGGCATGTGGCGACGTTGAAGCAGGTGATTCCACTCCTGGAGCGTCAAACCCGCAAACTGTCTGTCCGTTCCCTGCGCTGGGATGTCTCCGGGATCTCCTCCATCGATTCTGCCGGGATGGTTCTCATCGAATACTATCTGAACCTGTTTGGAAAACAGGGGATTGCCGTCGAAGTGGTCGGCGCATCCCCGGAACAGCAGAAGCTGTATCAGATGGTGGCTTCCTATATTTCCGCGGCTCCGAAAGTGCCTGAAAAGCAGTCCCGTTTCCTGCAACCCATTAGGCACCTTGGTGAGTCGGTGATGGTGTTCGTGCGCGATTTCAACGCCTTCCTGTCTTTCGTGGGGGAAGACTTTGTCGTGCTTACATTGTTGTTGCTTCAGCCCTGGAAGATGCGCTATCGCGCCATCGTTAAGCACATCCATGATGCGGGCGTCCGGGCGTTGCCGATCATCACGCTAACAAGCTTCCTGATTGGTGTGGTGATAGCCTACCAGGGCGCGGTGCAACTGCAGAAATTCGGGGCCAATATCTTTGTGGTAGACATGATCGGCATCTCGGTCACGAGGGAACTCGCGCCGCTGATTACCGCGATCGTCGTTGCTGGGCGCACCGGCTCTTCCTACACCGCTCAGATCGGGGTGATGAAAATCACTCAGGAGATCGACGCCATGCGCATCATGGGTTTCGAGCCCCACCGCTTTCTGGTGTTGCCTCGGGTCTTTGCAGTGATGATCGCGCTGCCACTGATGATTTTCTTTGCTGACATCATCGGCATTGCCGGCGGCATGCTGGTGGCGAATCTGCATCTGAATATTTCCATGGCCGAATTTATTCACAGGCTTCAGGGTATGCTCGATGTGAAACATGTGTGGATCGGTGTTGCCAAGGGGCCTTTCTTCGCCTGGCTGATTGCCATGACAGGCTGTTTCCGCGGCTTTCAGGTATCGCGGGATACGGAAAGCATCGGCCGTTACACGACTGTCAGCGTGGTCAATGCCATCTTTCTGGTCATAGCCTGTGATGCCCTGTTCTCGGTGGTTCTGACGGAGCTTGGTATATGAACTCGGTTATTCAGGTATCCAATGTCGTAACCCGCTTCGGGAGCAATCTGGTGCATGATGGTATCAACCTGAGCGTACGACAGGGCGAGATCTATGGTTTGCTGGGGGGGAGCGGGTCTGGCAAGTCTACCTTGCTGCGGGAGATGATCATGTTGCAACGGCCCCAGTCCGGCGAGATTTCCGTGCTGGGTTATGACTTGCTGTCGCTGGGGCGCAACGAGGCGGCGTGGCTGCGTGGCCAGTGGGGCGTGCTGTTCCAGGCCGGGGCATTGTATTCATCGCTAACCGTGGCGGAGAATGTGGGCATCAAGCTCAAGGAATATGCCGGTCTTCCCGGGAACATCCTTCAGGAAATCGTGCGCATGAAAATCCGCATGGTGGGATTGCCGGACTATGCGGCCAACCTGTATCCAGCGGAATTGAGCGGCGGTATGATAAAGAGAGCGTCGCTGGCCAGGGCACTGGCGATGGATCCCGGGCTGCTGTTTCTCGATGAACCGACGTCCGGGCTGGACCCCATCGGCGCCGAGGCATTCGATAAGCTGATCCTGGAGCTGCGCGAGATGCTCAACCTGACGGTGGTGATGGTCACCCATGATCTGGATTCCATCTGGACCATCGTCGACCGCCTGGCCGTTCTGGGGGACAAGAAAGTAATTGCCGAGGGAAGTTTGAAAGAGGTTATGAGTCAGTCGCATCCCATTATCCAGCAGTTTTTCCACGGTGAGCGTGGCCGTATACGGGTGCAGCATGGAGAGTAAGGTCAACTACACCATCGTCGGGCTGTTCGTGGTGCTGCTTACTTCCGGCCTGCTGGGTTTTGCCTACTGGCTGGCAAAACACGGCAGCCAGGAGGACTATGTCACCTACCGGGTGTACATGAGTGAATCTGTCGCTGGTCTGACGACAGATGCTGCCGTGAAGTACCGGGGAGTGGACGTGGGAACAGTCACGCGCATGGAGCTGGCGCCGGACAACCCCGAACATGTGATGCTGACTTTGCACATCCGGCAGGATA
>DTXR01000429.1 GCA_012962365.1 Chromatiaceae bacterium
TGAAGAAACAAGAGTCGAGCACGAAGGCTGATGTCATTTTAGTTAAGAAAATCAGCCTATTAGATGTGAGCAATTTGAGTACTTCGCAAAGTAATTGGTATTGTGCCAATAGTAGTTAGATGAATTTTTCAATTTTGAGCATTTACCTCAAAAGGAAGGAGAGACTAAAGATGAAAAAAATTTTTATGAGCGCTTTAGGCGGACTGATGATGGTTGGTGCAGTTGTAAATGCTGACAGCCTTTACATTGATGCGACTGGGTTAGTTGGCGTAGGTACAAATACACCTGACAAAGCGGTTCACGTACTCGGAGCTACAGGTGGGCCAGAAGCACTGTATAAGCTAGAGCAGACTGACGCGAAAAAAGTTCGTTTTGCTTTGAGAAACCCAAATGGTGCGTGGACCTTTGACATGGCAGCGGATGCACATTCTTTTGGTATTTCAAAAGTTGGCGTAGGTGAAATACTCAAGATTACCGATTCAGGCCAGATGTTTCTGATGGGTTCCCAAATTCACTAATCCTCTGATTGCACAATTACCACAAAGCCCCTTAGCCAAGGGGCTTTGTGCGTATTGTTGATCCCAATACTTGCTTCACACAAGGCTCAGGAGCGGCGAAATGAATGAAATCTACAATCGCCTGTTCTTGTCGACCGTATTCTTGTTGGTTCTTGGGTCCAATGTGCAAGCAACCCCTTTCGGCCCTTCCACTGGCGACCTCTACGAATCCTGCCGCGCTACCGATGCTATAAATGCTGCTTATTGCATTGGTTATCTGAAAGCCTATAGAGACTGGTACCAAGTCGCCGCAGATCAATTGGTTGACAGTCAACGGCAATATTGCGAACCCTCCAGTATAGACTACCGGGATTTTCAGCGTGTGCTAGTGGACTACTTCAAAACCCACCCAAAAGTCCTTGATGAACCCCGCCTGCTGGGCGTCACAGAAGCACTCCACAACACTTGGCCATGTCCGGATTTCAACCTACGAACTATCCAGACCCTGCTTCCGATACTAGGATACGAAACTGGTGAGCCCACAGGACTGCTCACGGGCAGCACCCGCGCAGCCATAGAAGCCTACCAAAAGGATTTCAATCTGGACAAGGGACTTTCCTCGGAGAAATTATTGACCCATATCCTTGATGCCCTAAGGAGCAAAAAAATTCTGCTGAAACAGAATTAGCATTGTAATGATGAAACCAATCAGAGAGTGCCAACTTCTGTTTATTGCCGGAGTAGAAGGCTCTGGGACAACTTTGATGCTACAGCTTCTCGATAGAGTCCCAGACTATGTGAGCTTGGGAGGAAACTTTATATCTGATGGCTATCAGGAAACAGGGGAACGCTTTAACGAGTTGACCGAAAGGCTATGGAAGTATCCCGCCCCCTCTCCACAGGAACACAAGGACATCCTTCTTAGTATAAACGACCTTGTCGTAGGAAAAGACATCAACACCGTCGTGTACAAGCGATCCTACCCATTTTCTGGTCGAAGCTTGATTCCTAAGCTTGGGGATATCTACCTCATGGGAAAGGGTCATCGCATCATCTTGATGCGCCGCCATTTCTTTGAGAATGTAAATTCGATCCTGCGCCGCAATTTTGAAGACAACATTGACAGCGCCCTTTCCCGCATTTACCTGGGATACAGACATCTCTATAAACAGATACACTCACAAATACAAAGTGAAAAAGACTTCCTCACTCTTGATTATCAACGGTTAGTTGATGACGGACTCAAGCAATCAGAAATTTCTGAAATCATCGACTTTCTACACCTGCCTCCATCCTTTCTAACGACATGGGGCCAGATGATCAGAAAGCCCAATAAGATACGAAGCGTTACGCAAAGAAATCTGTTCTAAAACATAACATGTCAGCAATTCACTTCGGAACTCAACCGGGTGTCGATTACAGAATAAGAAATGAAAATCATTTGGCATCAACCTGACGGTGAGTACTTTGATATAAAATCCAATGTTTTTCGCCGGTTTCGTAAGCATTTTACTCTTGCCAAATCATTCACAGAAGACGATTCAAACACCTTTGAAATCAATATTGCCTGTTCCGGAAAATATATCCTCTACGTCAACGGGAATTACGTCGCACGTGGACCGGTGCGCTATGATCGCAGGTGGCCACAATACGATGTTCTCGACATCAGTGACGAGTTAAAAACGGGGGGAAATGTTGTTGCCATTCTTTGTTTATATGAAGGATACGGCACTGGCCAAAGCATGATTTCCCCGCCAGGGCTCGCTCTTGAGCTAAATGCGCGGAGAGATAGCTCTCCGCACCAATTGATTCTCTGTAGCGACGAATCGTGGAAAAGCAGTGAAGCAGAAGCGTTCAACTGCGACGCACCCCGAATCAACGGGCGCCAAGGCAGCATAGAGATCTTCAATGCCCAACTCGATGAACCAGACTGGACCATACCGGACTTTGATGACCACCACTGGCCCGTGGTTCGCGTTCACAAACATGCTCTGAA
>DTXR01000430.1 GCA_012962365.1 Chromatiaceae bacterium
CATTTTATGGATCAGATAGATGGCAATCACAATCAGTATCAGCACGAACCAGGGAACGAGGCCTGCTGTCCACAGATAGACAAGTATCAGGAAGGGCAACAATAGTAACAAGCTGTATTCTATCCGACTGGCTCCAGGGGGCATCAGAACCGCCAGGGTTTTCCGACCGGCCAGTGCATCCGTCTGCCGATCCCGATAGTTGTTCACCACCAGTACCGCTGCTGCAATTGATCCCAGCATGCTGCCGGCCATCATGGCTGTTGTACCCGGTTGCGCCGTTTGCAGGTAATAGCTGCCAACCGTTGCACCCAGGCCAAAAAAGACGAAGACGAACAACTCACCCAGGGGAGATGCCGATATGGGCCAGGGACCACCGGAATAGGCTGCTCCAGCCAAGAGGGAAACCAGCCCCAGCAGCAGTATGGGCCACCCGCCTGCCGTCACCAGATAGATTCCCAGCACGAAAGCGCAGGCAAAGGCAATCAGTGCGCCTCGTTGTACGGCGGCAGCGCTCAAAAGCCCCTGAGCAGTAACCCGTGGCGGCCCCAGTCTGTCGGGCGTATCCGTCCCCTTGAGGGCATCGACCGCATCATTGTGAAGGTTGGTCCCGATTTGGATACACATGGCGGCCAGCAATGCGCCCAATGCCGGGAGGATAAGCAATTGGTCTCTTTCCACCCAGGCCAGACAGGTACCAACCAGCACCGGGCTTACCGACAAACCCAGGGTCTTGGGACGAATCGCTGATAGCCAGACGGAGATCCGTGACATGCTCAGGGGCGACGGGGAAACTTGCTGAAATCCGGTTCACGCTTTTCCAGAAAGGCATCCCGGCCTTCCCGCGCTTCTTTCGACATGTAGAACAGTGCCGTGGCGTTACCGGCCAGTTCCTGGATACCGGCCAGCCCATCGGTATCTGCATTGAAGCCCGCCTTGATGACGCGCAGGGCGGAAGGGGAGTGTTTGAGAATCTGCCGGCACCAGTTCAGGGTTTCCGCCTCGAGTTCCGCCAAGGGAACCACGGCATTTACGAGACCCATTTCCAGTGCTTCGCTGGCGTCGTACTGCCGGCACAGGAACCAGATCTCCTTGGCCTTCTTCAGGCCCACCGTGCGCGCCATCAGCCCGGCGCCCAGACCGGCATCGAAAGAGCCCACTCGCGGGCCGGTCTGGCCAAAACGGGCGTTGTCTGCGGCGATGGTGAGGTCGCAGACCAGGTGCAGCACATGACCGCCGCCAATGGCATAACCCGCCACCATGGCAATCACGGGCTTGGGCAGACGGCGGATCTGCATCTGCAGATCCAGCACGTTCAGGTGCTGTACGCCCGCCTCGTCCTCGTAGCCGCCTTCGGTGCCACGCACC
>DTXR01000431.1 GCA_012962365.1 Chromatiaceae bacterium
AATTCCGGATCCTGGTGAAATATCCGGGCTAATCCGGATCTCTTCGTCCTTCCACGATACAAGCAGATTCCCGTGCAACTTTTTCGGAAACGGGGGGTCTTATGGTTGTGGGCATGAACAACCCACAAGGTTTTCGAACCATTACATTTACTCCCTTTGGTAATACTTGGACCGGCGCACTTAGGTATGCCGGTTTTTTTTGTGTATCATTCTCGGGGATTTTTTTCTGATTTGGGGAGCACTATGAGATTTGGGCAGTTTTCATTGGCGGTTTTGTTATTGCTGGCCGCAGGCAGTGTCTGGGCAGAAGAAGCGATGCTGAGTACCGGCGATACCGCCTGGATGCTCACTTCGACCGCACTGGTTTTGTTCATGACCCTGCCGGGTCTGGCATTGTTCTATGGCGGCCTGGTACGCAGCAAGAATGTGTTATCCGTGCTCATGCAGTGTTTTACCATTGCGGGCATCAGTTCGATTCTGTGGCTGGTTGCGGGCTATAGTCTCGCATTTGGCGAGGGCAACGCCTGGATTGGTGATTTCAGCAAAGTGCTCATGGCCGGTATTGGTCGGGATACTCTTTCCGGAAATATTCCGGAAGCCTCATTCATGCTGTTCCAGATGACGTTTGCCATTATCACGCCGGCGTTGGTGGTGGGTGGTTTTGCCGAACGCATGAAATTCTCTTCCATGCTCCTGTTCAGCGCCCTGTGGCTGATGCTGGTCTATGTGCCCGTGACCCATTGGGTCTGGGGGGGCGGCTGGTTGAGCGACATGGGGCTGTACGATTTTGCCGGCGGTACCGTGGTGCACATCACCGCTGGGGCTGCGGCGCTGGTTACCGCTTTGGTGATGGGGCCGCGGCGCGGCTTCCCTGCCACGCCCTTCACGCCTCACAACATGACCATGACCGTGACCGGTGCGGGGATGCTCTGGGTGGGCTGGTTCGGTTTCAATGGCGGCAGCGCCCTGGCAGCCAATGGCGACGCAGCCATGGCCATGCTGGTGACGCATATCTCTGCAGCAACCGGCGCCATGACCTGGATAGCAATTGAATGGGTACGCTTCGGCAAGCCCAGTGCCCTGGGCGTTGTGACCGGCATGGTGGCCGGCCTGGGCACCATTACCCCGGCATCCGGCTTTGTCGGCCCCGGTGGCGCCCTGATCATCGGCCTTCTGGCCGGAAGCGTCTGTTTCGCTGCCACCATGACCATCAAACGGGTGCTGAAGATCGATGACTCGCTGGATGTGTTCCCCGTGCATGGCGTGGGCGGCATACTGGGCACCCTGCTGGCTGGCGTGTTCTCGGCCACCAGCCTGGGTGTGTTCAGCGGTTACGGCTTTGCTGACGGTATCGCCGGCATGGGCGGGCAGGTCTGGGTACAGTTCGTCGGTGTGGTCGCCACTCTGGTGTTCACCGTCGTGTTGACCTGGGCGATCCTCAAGGTGGTTTCCCTGGTGACTGACGGTTTGCGTGTCGATGCAGATCAGGAGCAGGAAGGCCTGGATATCGTGCTGCACGAGGAACGGGGTTACGATATCCATTGATGAATGCTTTCCGCTTCCCGAAAGCCGCCGGAAACGGCGGCTTTTTTGATGCTAACATGTTGTTTTTCATGAGCAGGGTAAAGATATGAAGGAGTGGTTGTTATTGCTGGCTGCTTTTATCGTGTCTGCGATATTGTGCTGGCGATTTTCGTCACCGGGATCCACGTTTCATGTGCTCGATCATCCGGGGGAGCGTTCCCTGCATTCCCGGGCCACACCGCGCAGCGGTGGCGTTGCCATCGTTGTGTCGCTGCTACTGGGATGGGGGGCTGCGGCAGGATTGGGCAGTGTATCGCTGAGCGACAACCTGCTCTGGCTGAGCGCTGGCGTGCTGTTGCTGGCCGTTGTCGGCGCGATCGATGATCGTGTGGATTTGTCTCCCCTGATGCGCCTGATGGTGCAGTTGCTGGCAGCGTTTTTTCTCGTTGCGGCAGGGCTGGTTCCCGAGGAGCTGCGATTGCCGGGAATGACCATATTGCTGCCGTGTCCCTTGATGTGGCTGCTGACGGTGCTGTATGTGCTCTGGATGACCAATCTGTATAACTTCATGGATGGCATGGATGGCTTTGCCGGCGGCATGGCTGTCGCTGGTTTCGGGCTGCTGGCCTGGCTGGGCTGGCAGGCCGGGGATGAAGGTTTCATGCTGATGGCTTTGATGATTGCCTCTGCCTCTGCGGGTTTTCTGCTGTTCAATTTTCCGCCGGCGCGTATCTTCATGGGTGATGCGGGAGCGCCGGCGCTGGGATTCTTGGCTGCGGCGTTGTCTCTGTGGGCGGATCGGCAAGCGCTGTTTCCCCTGTGGGTATCGATACTGATATTCTCTCCTTTTATCGTCGATGCCAGTTACACTTTGCTGCGCAGACTGCTGGCGGGCAGGAAGGTCTGGCAGGCCCACCGCGAGCATATCTACCAGCGCCTGGTGCAGACGGGATGGTCCCATCGCCGCACCGTGCTCTGGTCCTATGCGTTGATGCTGGGAGTGGGTGTTTCGGCTGTCATGGCACTGAACCGCAATCCTGCTGTCCAATGGACGGTGCTGGGGATCTGGTCCGTGGTCTATATTGCAATCATTCTGTGGGTTAGCCTGAGAGAACAACGAAACTGATGAAAAAGCTGGCAGACAGGCTGCTCAACCGGGGTGTGGCGATTCTCCATGACCTGCTGATGATTCCACTGGCCTGGCTGGGAGCCTATATCCTGCGTTTCAATCTGGAAGCGGTGCCGGAATGGTTCTGGCAGCAGGCGCTGAACAGTCTGCTTGTGGTGATTCCTGTACAGGCGGCGGTGTTCTGGCTCTTTGGTCTGTACCGTGGGGTGTGGCGCTTTGCTTCCCTGCCGGACATGATGCGTATCGGCAAGTCTGTGCTGAGCGGTCTGCTCATCATCACCCTGTTGCTGTGGTTCACTCGTGATTTCAGTGGCGTTCCGCGCTCGGTGCCTGTTCTGTACGGCATTCTGCTGATGATTTTTCTCAGCCTGCCGCGCATGGTTTACCGGTTCCTCAAGGATCAGGGCGCTCGCAGCAAGAGTGCCCAGCGCGTACTGGTGGTAGGCGCGGGCAGTGCCGGGGAGATGTTGGTGCGGGACCTGCTGCGGGACCCCGAGCGTGCCTACCTGCCTCTGGCGTTCGTGGATGACGCCCCCAACAAGCGTGGACGGGAAATCCATGGCGTGCGGGTCATGGGCAATTGTGACAAGTTGCCGCGCATCGCCCGCAAACTCGCCGCAGACCTGATCATGCTCGCCATACCGTCGGCAGACAAACACCAGATGCAGCGCGTCATCGAACGTGTGGAGGAAACAGGCCTGCCGTTTCGCACCGTGCCGCCGATGAAGGAACTCATGTCCGGCAACGTGCGGGTGGATCAGCTGCGGGAAGTGATGATCGAAGATCTGCTGGGCCGTGATCCCGTCGCGCTGGACTGGCGGGCGATCAGGGAAGGGCTGTCCGGGCGTTCGGTGCTGATCACCGGCGCTGGCGGTTCCATCGGTTCCGAGTTGTGCCGTCAGCTGGCGGGCCTGTCCCTGGAGAAGCTGATCCTGGTGGAGAACAGCGAATACAACCTGTTCTGCATGGAGCGGGAGCTGCGCGAGAGCTTCCCGGAACTGGAGATACACTCCCATCTGGCGGATGTCACGGAAAGCGGCATTCTGGAGCGTATCTTCGGTCGCTACCATCCCCGGGTGGTGTTTCATGCGGCAGCCTATAAACACGTGCCCCTGCTGGAAGAACAGATCCGCGAGGCCATGCGCAACAACCTGCTGGGGACGCGCAATGTGGCGTTGGCAGCCGATGCCCATGGCGCTGAAGAATTCGTGCTCATATCCACCGACAAGGCCGTCAATCCGGCCAACGTGATGGGGGCGAGCAAGCGTGCGGCGGAGATCTATTGCCAGAATCTCAATGAGCGTTCAGCCACCAACTTCATTACGGTGAGGTTTGGCAATGTGCTGGGGTCCACCGGCAGCGTTGTACCCCTGTTCAAGGAACAGATCGAAAAAGGCGGCCCCGTATCCGTGACCCATCCGGAGATAGAGCGTTACTTCATGACCACCCGCGAAGCCTGTCAGCTCATCATGCAAGCCAGTGTTCTGGGCAAGGGCGGCGAGATCTTCGTGCTGGACATGGGGCAGCCGGTGCGCATCCAATATCTGGCCGAACAGCTCATCCGGCTTTCCGGAAAGAAACCCGGAGAAGATATTGAGATAGAATACATCGGATTACGCCCGGGAGAAAAACTCTACGAGGAACTGTTCCACGAGCAGGAGTCCTTGCAGCCCACGGCGCATGAAAAAATATTGCAGGCGCGTTTCCGCCCTGTGCCCTGGGATGAGCTGACCCGCTTCATGGAAGATGCGGAAGCCGCCTGCAGCGCCTACGATTGCAGGAGGCTCAGCGACCTGTTGACCCGGCTGGTGCCGGAACGGACAGATCATGGCAGTGGCCGCCAATGCGCCCTGCAGGAAAACGAATGAATACAGAACAGACAGAAACTATCGAAGAAGCGCTGGCCGCAGCGGACAGCGACAGCCGTCTGGCAGCCATGCTGGAAGCATCCGGCAAGCTGTCTGCCCAGGACTATGTCCGGGCGGCACGGCTGGCGTCTGAAAGCGGCGTCTCTGTCTGGCACATGGTGCACAAGCTGGGGCTGGTTTCCGAGCGTGACCTGGCTCAGGCGTTCGCCAGCGAGCTGGAACTGGACATCATCGATGCCGAAGCCTTTCCGGACGTGCCCCTGCTCGAAGACGTGGTATCCCAGCGTTTCCTCAAGGAATCCAGGGTGCTGCCGCTGTATCTCGAAGATGACCGTCTGTATGTGGCGATGGCTGATCCCGGTGATGCATTTGCCATCAGCGCGATGGAAGCCGCCAGCGGCCACAAGGTGCAGCCGGTGGTGGCCTTGCCCACGGATATCGACAATGCCATCGAGAAGCTCTACGGAGCGGGCCGCTCTGCCATGGGTGAGATCCTCGATGGTCTGAGCGAAGGCGATGAGGGCGAGGCCGATGTAGAAACCCTCAAGGATCTGGCCAGCGAAGCCCCGGTCATTCGC
>DTXR01000432.1 GCA_012962365.1 Chromatiaceae bacterium
CGAACTGCTGCACCTGGGCTTCGGAAAAAGCATTATTCGCCAATACCTGACGAACCTGCTCGAGATCGGCGTCCTGGGCATAACCCACTTCGATCAGCGTACCACCGGTAAAATCGATTCCGAAAACCAGCCCCCGGATTGCCAGCGAAGCAAGGGAAGTCACGATAAGGGCTATTGAAAAGAACATGGCGAGCTTGCGCTTGCCCATGAAGTCGAAATGCAGTTTGGAAATAAGGGTTCGCATGGGCTGTTACCTGAATCAGATTGCGAGTTTCTCGACGCGCTTGCCGCCGTACACCAGATTGGCCAGTGCGCGGGTTCCCACGATAGAAGTGAACATGGATGTAACGATGCCAATCGCCAGGGTGACGGCAAAGCCTTTCACCGGACCACTGCCAATGGAGAACAACACGATAGCGGCAATCAGGGTAGTCACATTGGCGTCCATGATGGTGCTGAAAGCCTTGGCATAACCGGCATGAATAGCCGCCTGGGGTGTACTGCCCACGCGCAGCTCCTCACGGATACGTTCATAAATAAGCACATTGGCATCCACCGCCATACCCACAGTCAATACGATACCGGCGATACCCGGTAAAGTAAGCGTGGCCTGCAACAATGACAATATGGCCATCATCAGCACCAGATTGGAAATCAGAGCCGCGTTGGCAAACAGGCCGAAGACCTTGTAATAGATGACCATGAACACCATGACCGCCAGCAGGCCAATGAGCACAGAATTCAGGCCCTGGTCGATGTTTTCCTGTCCCAGGCTGGGGCCGATGGTGCGTTCTTCCACGATATCGATGGGCGCCGCCAGGGCACCGGCGCGCAGCAGCAGAGCCAGCTCGTGGGCTTCCTGAGGGCTGTCCAAGCCAGTGGTCTGGAAGCGGCGACCAAAGGGTTCGAGAATATTGGCCACACTGATGACTTCTTCCACCAGACGCTTGATGGGCTTGCCATCCGCATCACGCCCGACGACGCGGCTTTCCTTGAACACCACCGCCATGGGCTTGCCCACATTGTCTGTCGTGACGTTGCGCATACGGCGAGCGCCCTTGCTGTCAAGAGTTACAGACACCATGGGGCTGCCGGAACGCTGATCAAAGCCGGATGAAGCGTCGGTAATCTGATTACCGGTGACGATAACCCGTTTCTTCAACAGGATGGGACGTCCATCTTCCCGCACCTTGTATAAACGTGAACCCGGGGGGATCTTGCCATTGTTCTTGGCATCCCAGGCATCATGTTCGGTATCCACCAGCCGGTATTCCAGGGTGGCAGTAGCACCCAGAATGTTCTTCACTTGGGTGGGATCCTGAACGCCAGGCAATTCCACCACGATACGGCGGTCGCCCTGCTGCTGAACCAGCGGTTCCGCCACACCCAGGGCATTCACCCGGTTGCGAATGGTCGTGATGTTCTGCTGCAGGGCAAATTTCTTGATGGCACGGATCTCGGCTGGCGGCAGCGTCAGGCGCACGAAAGAGGCGCCATCCGCATCACGGGTTTCCACGCCCAGATTCCTGAATTCATTGCCGAGGGCTTCTTCGGCCTTGTCCCTGGTGGCAGCATCCTTGAATTTGACATCGATACCCTGTGCATCTGCCTTAACCGTCAGGTAGCGCAGCTTCCTGCTACGCAGCGCGGTGCGCACATCGCCGGTATAGGCCTCCACCTTGTCTTTGATCGCGGCATCCATGTCCACATCGATGAGCACGTGAATACCACCGCGCAAGTCCAGGCCAAGGTTGACGGGCTTGCCGCCCATGGCCAGCAGCCAGTCAGGAACATTGGCGGCCGTAGTCAGGGCATAGGAGACGTTTTCCGGCAGGCTGTTGGCAATGACATGCTGGGCTTTTTGCTGATCCGTCGTGGAGGGGAAATGAATCAGCAGCTGTCCTCCCTTGTCTTCCACTGTCTTGACTGGGATACCGTCACCCTTGAGAGCAGCTCCTATCTTTTCCTGCAGCGCCTGGTCTACCACCGCACCACGATTGCCGGACACGACGATGGCCGGATCCTGACTGTACAGGTTGGGCAAGGCATAGAACAATCCGATTGCAAGCACAAAGACAACCAGGATGTTTTTCCACAAAGGATATTGATTCAGCATGTCAGATCGATATTACTAAAGTAGCGTTTTGAGGGAGAGTACCAAACCCGTGAATCCGGCATGAAGAAATACCGGATTCCGGATTGGAGATCAGAGTTCCTTGAGCGTTCCCTTGGGCATCACAGCTTCCACGGCGGCGCGGCGTACGGTGACTTCAAGGCCATCGGCCACATCCACCTTGACAAAATTCTCGCCCACGTCGGTAATGCGCCCCATGAGGCCGCCACTGGTCTGCACCTCGTCGCCTTTTTTCAGGCTTTCCACCAGTGCGCGATGAGCCTTCTGGCGCTTGACCTGGGGACGAATCATGAAGAAATACAGAATCAGGACCAGGCCGATGGGGAAAATCAGCCCTGCCAGACCGTTGGGGCCCGCAGCAGCAGCAGGCGCTTCTGCCAATGCGTCGTTGATAAAGAAATTCATTTACCTA
>DTXR01000433.1 GCA_012962365.1 Chromatiaceae bacterium
GATTCAGGCGTCCCGGGAGCGTTTGAATGCCCTGGGCATCAGCCGGGGTGACATCACGCGCCTGGAAAAGAGGCGCAAGGTCAGACAAACCGTCGCCATCTACGCGCCTCAGGATGGGGTGGTTTCCGAACTGCCGGTGCGAGAGGGTATGTATGTCAAGCCAAACATGAATGTCATGACGTTGGCGGATCTGTCCAGCGTGTGGCTTATCGCGGAAATATTTGAACGCCAGGCAAACTGGGTAAAGACCGGAGACAAGGCCGAGGTGACCCTGCCCTTCCTGCCAGGTAAATCCTGGATGGGCCAAGTGGAATATATCTACCCCAGTCTGGATATGAAAACCCGTACCCTCAAGGCCAGATTGCGCTTCGATAATCCCGGTGAATCACTCAAACCCAACATGTATGCACGGATATTGCTGCATGCCAGTCCCCGTGAGAATGTGATTTCTATTCCCGTTGAGGCGCTGATTCGAAGTGGCGGACAGGATCGGGTGATCGTCAAGGTGGCTGAAGGCAGATTCGCGGCGCGAGTAGTGGTGGTGGGCATAGAAAGCGGCGAACGTATCGAGATTATGGAAGGCCTTGCGGTTGGTGATCAGGTCGTTACATCCGGTCAATTTTTGCTTGATTCCGAAGCCAGCCTCAAGGCCAGCTTTAGCCGCATGACCAGGGCTGATGAAAAACTGCTGGAGAAGAAACCATGATTTCTGCAATTATCGACTGGTCCTTGCGCAATCGCTTCATGGTTCTGTTGCTGACGGTGATCATCACTGGCTGGGGCTTGTATGCGGTAAAGAATACCCCTCTGGATGCAATTCCAGACCTCTCAGACGTACAGGTCATCATCAAGACCAGCTTTCCCGGACAGGCGCCACAAGTGGTAGAGGATCAGGTGACCTATCCGCTGACCACAGCCATGTTGTCCGTGCCCAAGGCGATCAACGTAAGAGGTTATTCTTTTTTCGGAGACTCCTACATCTATGTGATCTTTGAGGATGGAACAGACCCATACTGGGCGCGTTCCCGGGTGCTGGAATACCTGAGTCAGGCAGCGAGCAAGCTGCCGTCCCAGGCCAAACCGGAACTGGGTCCGGATGCCACTGGTGTGGGCTGGGTGTTCGAATATGCCTTGGTGGATCGCAATAACAAACTTGATCTGGCGCAATTGCGCAGCCTGCAGGACTGGTATCTGAAGTTTGAACTTCAGACTGTTGCAGGGGTATCTGAAGTGGCCACTATCGGTGGTATGGTCAAGCAGTATCAAGTCGTGGTCGATCCACACAGTCTGCGTGCCTACGGCCTGAATCTGTCCCAGATTCGCAAGGCTATACAGCGTGGCAATCAGGAGTCCGGTGGTTCTGTTATCGAGATGGGTGAAGCGGAATACATGATTCGCGCCAGTGGCTATATCGACAGCATCGAGGATTTGCAGGAAATCCCCCTGGGGATGAGTGATATGGGTGTGCCGATCACAGTAAAGGACGTAGCTCAAGTCCGCCTCGGGCCGCAGATGCGGCGTGGCATCGCCGAACTGGATGGGGAGGGTGAAGTCGTTGGTGGCGTCATCATTATGCGTTTTGGTGAGAACGCCCTGTCTGTCATCGCCAATACCAAAAAGAAACTGGAAGAGCTTTCCAGGGGACTACCGGAAGGGGTGGAAATCGTACCCACTTATGATCGATCTGATTTGATTCACCGGGCAGTGGAAACCCTCAACAGCAAATTGCTGGAAGAGTTTCTGGTAGTGGCGCTGGTATGTGCGGTATTCCTGTTTCATTTGCGCTCGGCTCTGGTGGTGATCCTGTCTCTGCCGGTTGGTATTCTGGTGGCTTTCATCGTCATGGAACGCATGGGGATCAATGCCAACATCATGTCTTTGGGCGGCATTGCCATCGCTATCGGCGCCATGGTGGATGCCGCTATTGTCATGATTGAGAATGTCCACAAGCATATAGAGAAGACGCCACTGACCGATGAAAACCGCTGGACCATCATGTCTCAGGCCGCCACCGAGGTGGGGCCGCCATTGTTTTTCTCGTTATTGATCATCACGCTGAGCTTTCTGCCGGTATTCTCGTTGGAAGCTCAGGAAGGGCGGCTGTTTGCACCTCTGGCTTATACCAAGACTTTCGCCATGGCAGCAGCGGCGGGTTTGTCCATAACCCTGGTGCCGGTACTCATGGGCTATTTTATCCGTGGACATATCACGCCGGAGGAGAAAAATCCGGTAAACCGGCTGCTCATCGCCCTGTACCGACCGGTGATCAAGCTGGTACTGAGAATTCCCCGGATACTGGTGATGTTGACCCTGGTGCTGATTGCAGTGGGGTTCTGGCCCTTGGACAAGATAGGCAGTGAATTTATGCCGGATCTGGATGAAGGGGATTTGCTCTACATGCCCAGTGCCTTTCCCGCCGTTTCCATTGGCAAGGCGCAGCAGATTTTGCAGCAGACTGACAAGCTGATCAAGACGGTACCTGAAGTGAAGCGGGTGTTCGGCAAGATTGGCCGCGCTGATTCAGCAACGGATCCAGCGCCCCTGACCATGGTGGAAACCACTATACAGCTCAAGCCAAGGGAAGAATGGCGTCCTGGTATGACCATGGACAAGCTGAAGAAAGAGCTGGATAGCCTGGTGAAGTTCCCCGGTCTGACCAATGCCTGGGTCATGCCCATCAAGAACCGTATCGACATGCTGGCTACGGGCATCAAGACGCCGGTGGGCGTGAAAGTGGCGGGTCCCGATCTTGAAGTCATACAGCAGGTGGGCAGGGAACTCGAAGAAGTCATTCAGAAAGTCCCGGGTACTGTCTCAGTGTATTCCGAACGGGTGGCGGGTGGCCGTTATGTCACTGTGGATATCGACCGCAAGGCGGCGGCCCGCTTTGGATTGAATATTGCTGATGTGCAGGATGTGGTGCGTACGGCATTGGGGGGGATGCGTGTCACCCAATCTGTGGAAGGTCTGGAACGCTATCCTGTGAACCTGCGTTACCCCCGGGAGACAAGAAACTCGCTGGAGAAGATTCGCAACCTTCCCGTCGTCACCCCTGCGGGTGCGCATATTCCCCTGGCGGAAGTTGCCACTGTGAAGGTGGAATCCGGACCAGGCATGATCAAGACGGAGAATGCGCGTCTCAATGGTTGGACATATATCGACATTCAGGGGCGTGATCTGGGCTCTTATGTGGTGGATGCCCAGCGAGCGGTGGCAGAGCAGTTGAAACTGCCGCCTGGTTATTCCATTTCCTGGTCCGGGCAATACGAGTACATGGTGCGGGCCAAGGAAAAGCTCAGTACCGTGGTGCCGGTAACCCTTGTGATTATCGTGTTGCTGCTGTATCTCAATTTCCGCAATCTTACTGAAGTGTTGATTATATTGGGAACCCTCCCACTGGCGCTGGCCGGGGGCATCTGGCTATTGTATTTGCTGGACTACAACATGTCGGTCGCCGTCGGTGTGGGCTTCATTGCCTTGTCTGGCGTTTCTGTGGAGATCGGTGTGGTGATGCTGGTCTATCTGAACCAGGCCTTGCGTCGTCTTGTCGATCAGGCAGCTCATGAAGACAGGAAGTTGACGCAGCAAGATGTGCGTAGTGCCGTGATCGAAGGAGCGTTATTGCGGGTTCGTCCCATCATGATGACGGTTGCTGCCATCATTGCGGGCCTGTTGCCCATCATGCTTGGTGGTGGTACCGGCTCCGAAGTCATGCGTCGTATTGCCGCGCCCATGATCGGTGGCATGGTCAGCGCAACCGTTCTGACCCTGGTGGTTTTGCCGTCGGTGTTTTTGATCTGGAAACAACGAGGGATCCCGAAAACGAACAGCGATCAATCCATCCAATCGGAGGAGGCTTGAAATGAGCTTTGCAAAAATTACCGCAATTGTCAGACCGGCAGCGGTATCCAATATAGAAGATCTGCTGCACAAGGAAGGCATACCCGGCATGAGTATCGGGCATGTGAAAGGCTATGGTGACTATGCGGATTTCTATCGCAATGACTGGATGGTCAGTCATGTGCGCATCGAGATCTTCATTCCGGAATCCAAGGCAGAATCGGTCGCGGAAAAAATCATGAATGTGGCGCACACCGGACTGGAAGGTGATGGTTTGGTTGCCATCTCGCCGGTAACGGCGATCTATCACATTCGCAGTAAAAAACGTTGTATAGAAAATACCTGTTGAAAAAAGGAGAACTGAATAGATGAAAAATATCCAATTCCCATTATTGTTGCTGGTGTCTTCGATGTTGACGCTAGCTGCTTGTTCCGATCAGGAAACGCCACCAACAGACTCAAAACCAAAGCTTGCGACAGCCTTGCATCCGGTGCCCAAGATGGCAGTGGCACAACGATGGTATGAGGAAGCACAGGTAGCCAGAGGCAACAAGCTGTTTCAGGCGAACTGCGCGGAATGCCACAAACCGGACGCGTCCGGCAGTCCCGACTGGAAGCAAACCGATGCAGAAGGGAAGTTGCCGCCCCCGCCGTTGAACGGTACTGCCCATGCCTGGCATCATCCCATGCCTCTGTTACAGCAGATCGTGCGTAACGGCGGCATTCCCATGGGGGGCAGCATGCCGGCATTCAAGGACAAGCTGACAATCGACCAGATCAATGACATTCTGGCCTGGGTGCAATCGCATTGGCCGGATCAGATCTACACAACCTGGATGCAAATCAACCAGAAACACATGAAAAACAAATCTTAGAGGAGATGCATATGTACTATTTTTCGACCCGGATTCAGGGGGATTTTGACGCCGTGGAAAAGCGGGTGATCGGGGCATTGAAGACAGAAGGTTTTGGCGTGTTGACCGAGATCGATATCCAGGCCACCCTCAAGGCCAAGCTGGATGAGGATTACCGGCCCTATCGCATTCTCGGCGCCTGCAATCCACCGTTAGCCAATCAGGCTTTGCGTGCAGAACCGGACATCGGTCTGCTGCTACCTTGCAATGTTGTCGTCAGGGAGGATGAAGATGGCAGTATTGTGGTGTCCTTTATGGATCCTGCGGCAGTGCTCACCCTGGTGAAAAAAGAGGAGGTAAAAGCGCTGGCAAACAGTGTGCGGGAGAAATTGCAGCGGGTGATGATGGCCGTCGAGGGTGACAACTGAAGTGGGTAGGCACTCTCCAGCGACAGGACAAATCGCTTGCTGTGCTGTATCTGCTACACCTGTTCCCTGCTTTCATGGCGGCACGGATCAGTGCTACATAGGGTGACTGGTGCAAGGATCAGGTAACTTTTTGTGTGCCATAGATGCTTCCTTCCAATCCGTTGGAAATCAGATAATCGCATTCACTCCACCAGCAGAATGCAGTCTGTTGGTGGAGTTCAGATGCATAACTTGATGCCATAGCCTTCTGGGTCTTGCTCATGTAGTGCTTCTTTTTCTTTTGGCATCATCGGTCTTGCATTGGAGTGAGGTTTCACGTCTTCAGGATTTGCCATGTGGCTGCCGTAGAGGTCGCCTTCGCCTTTCATGACGTCACCTGTGGGTGCACCTTTGTCGTGATCCATCAGGGGGGACTGATACAAGTCCTCATTGCTTCCAAGTTGCTTGTCATTTGCCCAGGTTACCGTGGTGGTCACAAGGACTGCGATAGTTGCTGCGATAATGATAGTTTTCATGCGATTTCTCCAATATTGCGGGTTTTGGTTGATCCTTTTATTGAGTACTCACTAGTAGTGACGCAGTAACTGTGCCAATTTGGTAAAGAATCCTGCAAATTTAATTATTACAACAAGATATGGCGTTTTTACTTTATAACGATATGATTTTGTGGCGGGGGACATAACGAGTAGAACGTTAAAACATTCAATGATTCGTTACAGAATTTTTGATTCGGTCTGGATGAAGCAGCTTGTGTTTGCGCGTTCTAGAGTAAAGTCAGCTTCTGGCCAATAGCCGGCTATGGGCAAAATCTCAATAGGGGTTGAAAAAATCCTTCCATGGACTTTTTCAACCCGGAAAGACCAGCATGATTTTGTCTTTCCTCCATTTTCAAGATTTGTAGCCATTGAAAATTGCCGTCCATACCTGCGCGGCGACAGGATGCTTGAAAAACAGGTGTTTTTCAAGCATCCGCAAAACACGGTTATCGGGATCGTGGGAGCAAGGAGTCTCGGCTCAAGCCGTTATCCTGGAGTGGGCCTGAATGACAACTCAATCAGCGGTGACTCGTCGCTGATTCCTTACGTTGTGTTGTCCCGTTTCGGCAGGCAAGTGTCGAGGAAATGCAACAGGGCTTGTCCATGGTGGGAAATTGCGTCAATTGAATTGTGGCCCGTGTTTTCCAGTAGCAACAACTGGACGTGGTCCCCTGAACGATGGGCATATATTTCCCCGGCATCGGTAAAGGGAATGAACGTATCGGCCTTGCCGTGGATCAGCAATGTGGGACAGTTGATGTGGCGGATGGTATTGCAGGGGGCGATGTCATCGAAGGAAAAACCGATGGTTTTTTCGATATAGCGTAGTATCAGCCAGCCAAGAGGAAGATAGGGAATGTGGTGTGAGCGCATTTGTCTGCGCATGAGTTCTTTTGGATGGGAAAAGCTCGCGATACTGATGATGCCCGCCAGATCCCGTCGACGGGAGGCGAGCAGCAAGGTAGCAGCGGCGCCTACGGAATGTCCCAGCAGGTGCAGCCTGCGTATATCGATACCGGATTGTGTTTTCAGCCATTCCAGTCCGTACTCCAGGTCTTCTGCAAAACGGGGCATGGAGGAAAAACTGTCACTGTCGCTGCGACCATGATTACGTGCATCCAATAACAGCACCGCGTAGCCTGCTTCATGCAGCAAGGTGGCAAACGGCAGCATTTGTGCGGCACAACCTCCCCAGCCGTGCATGATCGCGACAGCGGGTTTTTCAGCCACGGGATTTTTTTCGGCAATAAGCCAGCCCGACAGATTTTTTCCATTTGCGGTCTGGATACGGCAATCACGACAGGGAAGGCCCAGGCTGGCGGGTGTGTCGTTGATGATGATCCTGGGTACACGGTATGCACGCCGAATCAACCCGGGAGCAGATGCTGCCAGTAACAGCCC
>DTXR01000434.1 GCA_012962365.1 Chromatiaceae bacterium
AATCCCATTCCAGCACCACGGTTCCATATTGAATATCAATCAAGGCATCAGGTCGGTGCGTGAACAGAAGGTTCCTGCGCCAAGAACTATTGGAAGATAAAGCATTACTCCTTGTTGACGTTAGACAAACAGAAACGAACATAAGAGACACTGCAGGAGCAGTAACATGGTGAAAGAGAAAGCCAAAAAGAAGTTCTCAGTAATATTCTGTGGCTTGAGGAGGAGAAACCACCTATCTTTGCTAAAGCACAGGGGAAAAAGATGAATATCGACAGCAAAAGGATCACCCGGCCAAAGCATAAACTTATTTCTGCGCTCGCCGGTACAGGCATTGTTATTATACTACTCTTCGCCTCCCATTTTACGCCGCAGCCGGTGAACGAACCAGCCGCAGTGCATGAAAAACTCGGAAGTTTGACATTACCCTTTATCGTCAATCAGGGACAGGTCGATCCCTCAGTGGCCTTTTATGCACCCACCTTCGCCGGCACCCTGTTTGTGACCCATCAGGGTGAACTGGTTTACTCCCTGCCGGGCAAGCGTGGAGATGGCAGAAAAAGTACCCGGAAAGCCGGCCAGAGCGTTCCGGGCTGGACACTGGTCGAGACGTTGATTGACGCTCAGATACAGCCTGTCGCTGAGCAGCCCGCCACGGCACAGGTCAGTTACTTCCTTGGCGATGACCCGAAACGCTGGCAATCAGCGTTACCCACTTACGCCACGATAAGTCTGGGCGAGGTCTGGCCAGGGATTGAACTGAGCCTCAAGGCGCATGGTAACAATGTTGAAAAAATCTTTGTCGTCAATCCAGGTGCTGACATCAACGATATCCGCCTGCGACTTGACGGTGTCTCCGCTCTGACCACTAGCAATAATGGGGCCATCAAAGCGGCAACCGATTATGGAGAGATACGCTTTAGCGCACCTGTAGCCTGGCAGGAAGTTGCGGCTCAACGTATGCCCGTTCGGGTGGCTTACGCCCTGAATGATCAGGAGTACGGTTTCACTCTGGGCGAACATGATCCCGCTCTGCCGGTGATGATCGACCCACTGCTCCAGTCGACCTACCTGGGCGGCACCGATAGCGACACAGCCCGGGACCTGGCGATACACGCCACTTCGGGCGACATCTATGTGGTCGGTGATACGCAATCGATCGATTTTCCCGGTACCACGGGCGGGGCTCAGGAATCGGTCAGCGTGGGATGGTACACCTTCGTTGCGCGTATTAGTGCGGATCTTAC
>DTXR01000435.1 GCA_012962365.1 Chromatiaceae bacterium
ACTTCGTCCAGACTTAATCAGAGGCTCCTTAAAGAAAAAACCTGTGAGCAGAATCTATGGGTAGAAATCGAAGGATGCTAGACAATCTATCGCCGAAGTTTCCGGGGTTGAAATGCAACAACATAACAGTACAATTCAGCTTACCAAGCGGACGCTGACACCTTCATCGTCAACTCAGTGAGGCCATAGGCTCGTGTATCCGGCGAACAATATATCAGTGACCAGCGGTTCGAGACGCGGGGCGCTGTTGTTGTGCGCGCTGCTCATGCTGATATCGCAGTTGTTTTTTCAGCTGCATTCTATCGATCATCTTTCCGATACTGACCACGAATCATGCGAGATTTGCCTCGCTGGCGGAGCACTTGATCATGGGCTTGCCAGCACGGTACATGATGACTATGTGAAATTCGATGGCAAGGTAGCGTTACCTGGCCCGGTTATCAATGCCTATGCCATGAGTCCCCTTTCCTGCTATCCTCGCGCACCACCTTTGTCCAACACAAGCGTCTGATTGTTTTTGATTCCCCGGTGATTGTTTATCGGGCCGTTTGTTGTTGGAGGTACCATCCATGAAGAATTATTTCCTGTGCGCGGTGGCAACCGCTGCGCTTGCTAATCCCATTTCAGCATATTCATCCGATAGTCGCGATGTTGCTGAACTGAAACAGATGATTCAGCAAATGAAACACGAATATGAAGCTCGCATCGACGCGCTGGAAGCGCGCATCAAGGATGCGGAAGAGAAGGCTGCGGTTGCCGAAACCAAAGCAGACCCCGCCGCCCGGGTTGCAGTAGAAGCCGGGAAGCCGTCGGCCAATGGGAGGGGCGACAGTGCGTTCAACCCGGCTATCTCCCTTGTAGTCCAGGGAAGCGCCGCTAGTTATTCACGCGATCCGGAGGACTGGGCCTTGCCGGGCTTCCAGGTTGGCGGGGAGGCCGGGCTCAAACCTGAAGGGCTGAGTCTCACCGAGACCGAACTGACCGCATCGGCCAATGTGGATGACTGGTTTTTTGCCCAGGCAACGATCGGGC
>DTXR01000436.1 GCA_012962365.1 Chromatiaceae bacterium
GATACCCGCCGGGTCAAACCCCCGGGGCACAGCCGGGGGCAACCCGACAAAATACCGACAATGCATTTGCGCAACTGATGAACCAGATCGGCAAAGCGACCGGCATGGGGAATGTGGGGCAAATGTTGTCATGGGATGATGAGGAGTTCTGGAAGGGAGCCTTGGTGGGGGCAGCTGCGGTGATGCTGCTGACTAATGAATCAGTTCGTGAAAGCCTGAAAGAAGGTTTGGACAAGATAATGTCCGGTTTTTCTTCTAACGGAGAGCCGGATGGGGATCAGAGCGAGAGCGAAGCAACTGAGACAGCTGCTTCTACAGAAGAGGAGCAACAAAAATGACCTACGATCCGAGAACGGTGCTGCCCGATACGTGGCAGGGTGATGCCAGAATGTTAACGGAAGCTTTCAAGACAGGTGCCATGGTTGGTGGCACTGGCGCGGCGGCGCTAAATATATATAGAGTAAAAAAGGAAAATATGGAACCTAAAAAGGCTGTATTCAACACCGCCAAATTTGCTGCGAGTGCCGGTGTAGCCACCGTCGCGGCTACGTCAGTCGGCGCGATGGTGCGCAAGCAGCCTTTGCTTTCATTTCTGGCAGCTTTCGCTACGGGAACGGCAGTGATGTATGTGTTGACCAACCCCAATGAACCGCAAGATGTCCTGGAGGTCGATGATGAATAGTCCTTATCCATATCCACCGTATCAGCAAAATCAGAGGGGTGCCGGACCTGGACCCGGGGGCTATGGTGCTGGAAACCCTGGAATGGGCTGTGGCTGGTATGGGCAGAACACAGGTTTGCCCCCCATGGCTGGCGGGATACCCCCGGTAGCTCCGGCGCCTGCAGCTTCTCCCGAGCCGCAAGAGAGTACCGGTTTCCTGGAGCCGACCAACCCGGCTTTCATTAAAGGCGCGTTGGTCGGCGCGGCATTGGCCTATCTGCTTACCAATGAAAAGGTGCAGCAGGCCGGGATCAAGGGTGCAGCCAGAGCTTGGCAGTTCATGCAGGGCGGTATTGAAGAAATGAAAGAGCGTTTTCGTGATGCCGAAGCTGAGTTGAACGCCGAAGCCTTTGAAGAGTGATCTGTATTGAATCGCTGTAGAAAAACCAGGAGTCGTAGTTATGGGACAAGATGATCAAGCAGCCTTGCTGACCGCCATTGACGACGAGTTTCGCGCACGGGCCACCTATCAGGCGGTGCTGGATGCGTATGGAAACATTGCTCCATTCAGTATGATCGAGCAGGCGGAGCGGCGTCATATTACAGCGTTGGCTTCGCTGTTTCAGCAGTACGGGATGGCTGTTCCAGCAGATCGCTGGACGGGAAATGTAGCGCCGCCGCCCTCTGTTCTGGATGCCTGTCAGGCGGGTGTGGATGCGGAGATTGCCAACTATCAGATGTATGACCGTCTGCTCCAGAGCGTACAGGATCCTCAGGTACGGTTTGTGTTTACCAACTTGCGTAACGCTTCAGCGTTTCATCACCTGCCTGCGTTCCAGGCCTGCGCCGCAGCATTGGGTGCCCAACCAGCGCATGTATCCCCTCAGCCCATGACGACCATGGCCAATGAAGAGACCCGTGCAAACTGGGGTCATTTGTTGATAGGGGCATTGATAGGTGCTGGCGCCGTGTGGGCGTGGCGTCAGTGGGGTAGACGTACCGCATGACTCGCTCGAAACGTATCGCCGCCGGTGTTTTACTGATTCATGAAACGCCTAAAAGGATGCGTTTTCGTCTGGGTTTTTTGGCTCGGCGGAAGCTGGATCTTTCCTGGCTGCGGATGCGGGTGGAGCGAATTCATGGGGTTCATAAATCGCGTATCAATCCGCGCGCCCGAACGCTGATCATCGAATACGATGGCCTACCTGAGAGCCGGGAGGCGATTCTCGACGGGCTTGTGCAAATTTCCCGCAAACCCATACCCGCTGGCAGCGGGAAAGTGTCCAAGCTTGCTGAGCTGGCGCCAATGGCAACTACCACGGCTCTGCTGGGTACGATGCCTGTCATGTCAGATTTCTATCGCCGATTGCTGACGTTCTTAAATATCTCGCCGGTGCTCTGGGAAGGAGCGGAAACACTGGTGAGCCGCGGCATCAAAATGGAGGTGCTCGATGCCATTGCTGTGGGGCTTTCAGCTTACAAGAAGGAATACTACACGGCCAATATCACTTATCTGTTGATGCAGCTGGCCGAGTATTTGGAAACCCAGACCCAGCGGCAGTCAGACGATTTATTGCGTACCTTGTTGCAACCCGAGATGGGCACCGCATGGGTGGAGCGCGATGGTGAGTTGGTCCAGGTTCCCGCAGACGAGGTCGAGGCTGGCGAACATGTCGTGGTTGGCGTTGGCGACAGTATTCCTGTAGATGGATTGGTTCTTGAAGGGACTGCGTTGGTCAATCAGTCTTCCATTTCCGGTGAGGCGGTACCCGTACGCAAGGAAGCCATGGACAAGGTTGTATCTGGAACAGTGGTAGAAGAAGGAAAGCTGCGTATCGAAGCCCGTTATGTGGGTGAGGATACGACCACGGCTCGCATTGCGCGGTTTATCGATGAGTCACTTGGCAAACAGTCAGCAACCCAGAGCATGGCAGAAAAGCTGGCAGATCAACGAGTGTGGTTTACCCTGGGAACCGGCGCTCTGGTGTACCTGATCACCCGTGATGAACGCCGTCTGGAATCCGTATTCCTGGTGGATTATTCCTGTGCGCTCAAGCTGGCTCCCCCCGTGGCGTTCAAGTCAGGGATGTACAACGCCGCCAATCAAGGCATCCTGCTCAAGGGTGGTCAGGCTATTGAACAATTGGCGGAAGTGGATGCCGTCGTGTTCGACAAGACCGGTACCCTCACACATAGTGATTTGCAGGTGATGGATGTTATCGTGTTTGATGAATCGCACTGGCCCAAGGAACGCCTGCTGGCGGTTACAGCCTCCATAGAAGAGCATGCGACTCATCCGATTGCCGAAGCGATTGTTCGCAAGGCCAAAGAGGAGAAACTGAACCATATAGATCATGGGGAAGTGGATTATCTGGTTGCCCATGGAATGAGTTGTCCCGTGGCAGGCGACCGTTTGTTGATTGGCAGCCGCCATTACCTGGAGGAGCATGAGGGACTTTCTTTCAAGGCCATTGAAAGCACCATTCGAAAATTGGAAGAAGACGGAAACACGCTGCTTTATATAGGGACGAAAGAAGAACCTGTGGGCATCATAGCGCTGCGCGCCAGGTTGCGTGACAACGCTGCAGAAGTGATTTCCGGTTTGCGTGCGCTGGGCATCAAAAAGCTGGTCATGCTGACCGGTGACCGCAGGAACCGGGCAGAGGCGATGGCGGCCGAGCTGGGGCTGGATGAGGTTTTTGCAGAACAGCCTCCGGAAGAAAAGGCAGCTATCATCGAAAAATTACAAGAAAAGGGTTACAAGGTTGCTTTTGTGGGTGATGGTGTCAACGACGGCCCGGCGCTGGTGGCTGCAGAGGTGGGCATAGCCATGCCGCGGGGCGCTGAGCTCGCACGTGCCACGGCCGATATGGTGTTGCTGGAAGATGATCTCGCCCTGCTGCTTGCCGCAAGAGAGATCGGTCAGCGCACCATGGAGCTGATCAAAACCAATTTCAAGTTGGCGATCGGCGTCAATACCGGGATTCTGATTGGTGCATCGCTGGGTCTGATTTCTCCTGTTGTTTCTGCCGTATTGCATAACGGGACAACAGTTGGACTGTTGGTAAATGCACTGCGCGGGGCAAAGAGCAACACCCCGTCACTTCCCGTGGATCAGATGAATCAGGCCGCCAAGGCGGCTGAAATGTAACTTCCGGTCTTCCGGATAGGAGAAAAAAATGGCTATACAACTGTTACCTTTGATTGCAGGTGCTGCCTTGGGCGCACTGGCTACCTATCTTTATAAAGATGATGAAGCCCGCAAATCAATCAAGAAAGGGGTGGATAAGGTTGGCGACAAGCTGGCAGAAGGCGCCAATAGTATAAAAGAAACCGTTTCGCGCAAGACTAAGAGTACGAAAGCCGAAAAAGAGCCGAAAGCTGCGCCAAAAGCCACCAAGAAAAAGGTGGCAAAAAAGAAGGTCTCTAAAAAACGGCCAACCAAGAAAAAGACGGCCAGTAAAAAAACCGCCAGCAAAAAGGCGGCCAATAAAAAGACATCCGAAGCTGCCTAGATAGCGTTAGGCTTACATAGTGGCTCCTCTTGAAGAGTGATCAGGATAACAATCGCTTTGAATGCCTGAGCATGTGGAGCGCAGCGAAGCCCAGGAAGGCTGAACCCGCACGGATGTGGGGCTTCTTTTTGCCTGAGAACCCATAGACAACCGCGGTTGTCAGAGTGGCGGCCATACCCACCTTTGTTGCCTTGCCAAGAAACTCACCCGTGCGGTTTCGGTTTTGCTGCGCCGCCTCCAGATAGATTTCCTCCACTTTGCCTTCGACCCAGTCCTCGCTACAGATTTTCGGGTCATATTCCACAATCAGACTGCCCGCAGAGGGATTGCCACGAACACGGATAACGCCTTGTATTTCCTCCAAATTGCTTTCCAAACCCTCCAAAAAAGATGTGGATTTTAGCATTGGTGAGCGAAGGCGTATGCGCCCGGTAGTGCTGCTTGCAATCAAAGTACTTGTGGTCATAGGTACCGGCGGAATAAAGGTTGTAAATGCGAATAATTAACGTTAGTATTGCATTACTGTTTGGTTTACTCAACCCCTGCGTTAACAAATTATGAGCTATATACACCATGTTCCAGGAAGGGTTCGAATCAAATCTGTTTGCTTCAGACGCCCTACATGCAAGATTGAAGAATTGCTCGAAGCGCTGCAGGCACGGGAGGGTGTGAAAGCCGTCTCCCATAACCCGCGAGCAGCCAGCCTGACCATTACCTATGCTCCGGAAAAGGATCAACTTGAACAGCTAATGGCGTTGATTGGGGTGTATGACTGTCTGCCTGAATCCGGAACACGTACGGTCAACAATGTCCGAGAACGGGAAAAAAGCAGTTTGGGAACCACGGTAGGCAGAGTTGCAGCCGGTGTGTTGCTCAAACGTGGTGTCTCTTACTCTCTGGATTCGTTGATCGGGGTGCTTCGCTAGAGCGCACCTGAGATTCCCGAATCGAGAGGAGAGATGATCTCCTGCTTCGTCCATGGATTACAAATTACTTCTCACTGTATTTGTCGCGGTATTTATTGCGGAGCTTGGAGATAAGACTCAGTTGGCGACGATGCTGTTTGCGGCCGACAGGGAAGTGAGCAAACTGACGATCTTTGTCGGCGCCTCCCTGGCGCTTGTCGTGGCATCAGCTATTGGGGTTCTCGCTGGTGGCCTAGTATCCCAATATGTGGCTGAAAGGTATCTGCACTATATCGCTGGTATTGGGTTTGTTGGTATCGGAATATGGACGCTCGTGACGGCGGGTTGAACGATGACTACAAGCAGTTTTAAAAACTGCTTGAATTGAATATAAGGAATTTTCACTTATGCATACCGGACTTCTGAAATTTAGCCTTATATTGATAACCGTTGTTCTGTTGGGCGGCTGCAAAGACGACAACGGCGCTGCCGCAGACCAACAAACGAAGGTTGGCGTATTGCTTGTCAACCATGGGTCAGAATCAAAAGTCTGGCGTGACATGCTGCTGAATGTGGAGGCAAATGTTAATGATGAGCTGCTGGCCATCGACAAGGTAAAAGGCGTCAAAACAGCCTTTATGGAATATACAGAGCCTTCCATTGCCACCCAGATGAAAGCGTTTGATTCGGAGGGTTTTGATGAAGTGGTGGTTGTTCCTTTGCTGTTAACGGTGAGCAGCCACTCGCTGGATGATATTCCCAATATCATTGGCCTGAAATCAGACCCAAAAGTTCTGGAGACCCTGGCGAAAGAAAAAATAGAAGTCTATCGTCCCAAAGCCAGGGTGACGATAACGCCGAACATGGATTACACCACCCTTCTGAAAAAGAACGTCAATGACCGTGTTTCCGCGCTCAAAAACGAAGGCGCATCGGGCGGGGTGGTTCTGGTCGCCTATGGTGACAAGCACTACAACCAGCAATGGGAAGAGATGATGGCGGACATTGGTCGCTATCTCAAAGCCAAGTCAGATGTAGATACAGTGGCCTATGCCTGGTGCGAACATTTGGTGAATTACTCGCCGGAACCGACCATGAAAGCAATCCAACAGGTGTTCGAGCTTGAAGACAAGGTCATGGTCGTGCCCTTGTTGGTTGCGTACGATCCGGCTTTTCAGGATGACATCATTCAGAAAGCCGTGAATCAGAGCGAAAACTCAGCCAACATCGTCTATAAGCCAGATGCCATCCTTCCGGATAAAAATCTGGAGCAGTGGGTGGTTGACATCACAAAGCAGACCTTGTCTTCAACTGTTGGTGGCTGATTCAAAAACCGTCTTGCTTCGGCGATCGCCTCCGCCGGCATACATCAGTGCGCGCTATCGGCGTATTTTCACCAGTCTCTTTCTAGCTGTCATATTCGCCTGGTTTGCCCTGAATCCTCCGCAGGAGCAGGGGGAGGAGACATCTATTCGTCTGGACAACCCGGATCAGCAGGCGTTTCTGCCGAAGCTGGTTGCA
>DTXR01000437.1 GCA_012962365.1 Chromatiaceae bacterium
CCTGCCAGTCTGGCCAATGTTGATACATGAGGGCTTCGCGATAGTTCCAGATAAGGTTAGCCATGGGGTTCATAAAAAACATGGTTCGATGTTCCGGCAGGATCACGTCGTAGGAATAAAAGATGCCTGAACCCATCATCAGCATGAGCAAGCCGGTTTGAATCAGAAATCTCACATCGGGAAGGAAAGGCGTGATCGCAGCCACAAGTAAACTCAAGGCCAGAGTAAGAAGCAGTTGAGTCAATGCGATGGGAATTGTTGCTAGCCAATGGATGCTTATCGGAGTGCCGTATGCGATCAAAAAAATGAACAGGATGGAAAAAACCAGAAGCTGTTTGACGCTGTCCTGAGCAACAACCTCCGTGGGGAACAGTGTAACAGGAACGCGGGTTTGCATCATGATGCCACGTGCAGCAGGTATTGATCCCGTAGCATTGGTAATGCTTTTGTTAAACCAAAGCCAGGGAATCAGTCCACAAAGAAGGTAGGCAACGAAGTCTTTGGTGCCCTGATTGAGGAGGATCTCGAAGATCAGGTAGAACATAGCCATGTGGAGGAGAGGTTCCAGAATCCACCAGCCGTAGCTAAGGTAACTGGTGCTGGCTTCTGATTTCAGACTGCATTGCACACGGAATTGAAGGAGTTGCCAGAAGTTTTTCATGAAAACGGCCCATATTTCAGAGGGATTTCCTACAGCCGGGAAAACTTTTCCATGGCTGATATGAGACTATAACGGGAATTTTAGGGTTTAAGTGGTCGGGCTCCATTTTTGGATGGAAAGCAAGGCACTTTTGCATACTCCCAGCCCTTTTTTCATGGCTGCGAACAGCCTATAAATGATACAGTGTTTTGAGGCAGAGAACGAAAACTTCTGTGAAGTATGTTGTTGCGCTACAATTAGCCGCTTAGTTTTTCGTGGCCTGGTAAAAAGGGCACCGAAGGGCTTGGGTTTGGATAGTCGGGACACTTTTGACAATCATGGAAATGGAAAATAACCAAATGAAAACAACCCCTTCCACGGTAATAGGCGTCATTGGCCTTGGCTATGTCGGCCTGCCACTGGCGATAGAATTCGGAAAAAAATACAAAACCATTGGTTTGGATCTCAAGGAGGAGGTAATCGCCTGTTACCGCAACGGCTCTGATCCGACGGGAGAAGTGGAGGACGCTCAGTTCAAGGGTTCCACGCAACTCAGTTTCACGACGGATGCAGCGGAGCTTTCGAATGCTGATTTCCTGATCGTTGCCGTCCCCACGCCTATCGACGAGGCCAATCAGCCGGATCTCACGCCTTTGGTCGGCGCTACTCATACGGCGGGAAAGGTGTTGAAGAAAGGGGCAACGGTTGTGTTTGAGTCCACCGTTTATCCTGGTTTGACTGAAGAAGTATGTGTTCCGATTCTCGAGCAGGAGTCCGGCCTGAAATGGAAGCAGGATTTTCACGTGGGCTATTCTCCGGAGCGCATCAATCCCGGTGACAAGGTGCACACCCTGACGCGTATCGTGAAGGTTGTATCTGGTGATGATGACGCGTGTCTCGAAGCGGTTGCAGCACTTTATGAGTCCGTTATCGAGGCAGGTGTTTTCCGCGCGGCGTCGATCAAGGAGGCGGAGGCCGCGAAGGTAATCGAAAATACCCAGCGCGACCTCAATATCGCCCTCATCAACGA
>DTXR01000438.1 GCA_012962365.1 Chromatiaceae bacterium
TGACGAATCAAAAGCTTGTGCTATGTGCCCCGATGGACTCACGGATTCAGGATTTTCTTAATTGAGTCACCGAGTATACCCCCGGGAAAAACTCAGGAGCATCTCCTGCCGGAAGGCATCCAGGCACAGACGGGAACCCGGTAATCTATGCCGGGATTCCGGCTTGCGCCACAAATTCCCGCACTCTGCGCAGCCCCTGAACCCGCGGACTCAGCTTGAAGCCAGGATAGACATACGCACCAGTTCCGCCAAAGAACCTGCCTGCATCTTGTCCATGACTTTCGCCCTGTGGGCTTCGACTGTCTTGGCAGATACGCCCAAGGCGTTGGCAATTTCCTTGTTCGATTTACCGTCAGTCACCATATCCATGACCTCATGCTCTCTGGGGGTGAGTAGCGACAGGCGTGACGCCAGTTCGGCACGCTGAGACTGCTCCCAGCGTTGTTGCTCGTCCAGCGACAGCGCATTGCGGATGGCATCCAGCAACAGCTCGTCATTAAACGGCTTTTCGATGAAATCGATAGCGCCCTCCTTCATCGCCCGCACGGACATGGGTACGTCACCATGCCCGGTGATGATGATGACCGGGATATGGATCTCATGACGCTGCAGATATTCCTGCAGTTCCAGCCCGCCCATGCCGGGCATGCGTACATCCAGCAGCAGGCAGCCTGAGCGACCGGGATAATAGGCGTCGAGAAAGGCCTCCGCGGATTCATAGCATTCCACGGACAACCCGACGGATTCGATCAGCCACTGCAGGGAACTGCGCATGGCCTCATCATCATCCACCACGAAAACAGTGGGCTGGGGCTGGTTCTGGCTTTCGTTCATGAGGCAATACTCTCGGCAATGACACTGCTGGCGGGCAATTCGATGGTAAACACCGTCCCCTTTCCTTTCAGGGAATCGGCCATGATTCTACCATTGTGTTCTGCAATGATCGTCTGACTGATCGACAAACCCATGCCCATGCCGGTTTTCTTGGTGCTGAAAAACGGGTCGAACAGGTGCTTGAGATCCTCCGTGGCGATGCCGCTGCCGTTGTCCTTGACCCGGATATAGGCCATTCCATAAGGGCTGGAGCCGGTTTCAATGAGCAACTGACGATCAACATCCACACGATCACCCAGCGCATCCAGCGCATTCCTCAACAAATTCAGGATCACCTGTTCGATCTGCACCGGATCGACCCTGGCAATGACGGGCTGGCGGCTCAACTGCAATTCAATGGCGATGTGCAACTTCTGCCTGTCATAGGCAATCAGAGCGCAGGCATCTTTCACCAGCGTATTCAGATCGGTGTATTCGCGCACCGGCTGCTGGCGCGTCACCATGCTGCGCAGGCGCTTGATGATCTCCCCCGCACGTTTCGCCTGGAGGGAAATCTGCTCCATGGCTCTGATCAACTCCTCTTTCTCTCCCATGCCGAGGCGAATGCGCCGGGCGCAGCCGTTGGCGAAATTGACGATGGCGGACAGCGGCTGGTTCAGTTCATGGGCGATCCCCGTGGCCATCTCACCCATGGTGCTCAGGCGGGACACGTGGATGAGCTCATTCTGACGATGGCGCGCCTCCTCCTCGGCCTGACGGATCGCGGTGATATCCCGCCCATAGACATTCACATAGGAAAGATTGGGAACCGGCGCCAACAACAGCGAAAACACCCCACCACTGGTTTCCACTTCCACTTCCCGAGCATGCCCCGTTTCCAGTGTCTGTTCCACCAGCCGCTTCCAGTAGATCGGCACGGTCTGCATGCGCTTGCAGCCCCAGTATTCGAGCAGGTCATCGCTGGCCTTGTTGGCGTAGGTCACCACGCCGGGTTGATTGATGCGCAGCACCGGCAGGGGGCTTTCCTCCGGAAAGGCGGCCAGACTGGCGATTTCCTGCGCCTGGCGTTTGCGCTCGGAGATGTCCCGAATATAGGTGGTAAAATACAGCTTGTCCTCGAGCATGACCGGCTTGATGGCGACTTCCACGGGAAACAGCTTGCCATCCTTGCGGCGGGCGCTGAGGGTACGCAGCACGGTGGGCATCTCCACTGCCTGTTCTTCCAGACAGTCATAGAGCAGGCTGTTGAACGCCTCACGCGAACCTTTGTCCAGTATGAGCTGACCCAGCGACTGGTTCAGCACCTCATTCCAGCTGTAACCAAAAATCTTTTCTGCGGTGGGGTTGAAATCCACGATGCGGCCCACCTGGTCGATGGTCACGATAGGGTCGAGAGACGCATCCAGTACCGCTGTTTTCAGCGCTTCCCTTTCCTGGATCTCGGCAGTGTATTTAGCACGCATTTCCTCCCTGGCTTTCATTACCGCCTGGGTAAAGCTGCGTATCCAGTCTTCCATGATCAGCAACTGGTTACCACCCTGCGGCGTGGGATGCTCGATCTGTAATGCACGACTGGAAAACTTGGCCACACGCTTCAGCAAACGGTTGATACGACTGGAAATCAGGATGAACAGCAGTACGAAAATCAATCCCACGATGGCCGCGCCGGTTAATCGGTGGCGCCGCTCCACCGCGATAATGCTCTGGCGCGTGGCTTCGATCACATCTCTGGAGATCAGTGTGGCGAACAACAGGTTCAGGGGGGAGTTGCCGTATTCGAAAAACGACTGGGCGGTGATGACATAATCGGATTGGAGCGCAGCTATGTTCGCCCCATCCAGCACATCCGTGTTACTGCTGCTGGCGAGGATGGTTTGGGTTTCACCATCCACCAGAGCCACCGTGGTCTGGGACGTGCTGGCACGTTGCTGAGAGGCTTTGAGAAAGGTTTCATCGATGCGCACCAGCAGCACCAGCGACCCCATGAGGTTGTAGCTGGCATCTTCCACCCGCTCGGCAATGAGAATGTAGAGCTCCCCATCCAATCTGGTGATATAGGCCTGTTGCTGCTCATTGGCAAGGGCATGTTGCAACTCGGTCACCGTTTCTCCGGGCAATGCCTTGTCGCCCAGCTGATAGACCTCCCTGATGCTGCCTTCCAGATCCGCCAGCAACGCCAGGCTGGGTTTTACCGGCAGGCCTGTTATCGAATCTTCCGGCAACCACACAGGCGCATTCTTCCTATACAGCAGGGGCGCTTCGCCTTCGTTCGAAAACCAGAACACCGGCTCCAGGTAGTCGGCCATGCGGCGATGATGCGCCAGTAGGCGCGTGGTATTGACATACGACTGGGTGAAGCTGTCGAAACGGGCCAGGGATTCACTCGCCCGGGTTTCCAGCTGCCCGCTGAGTTCCTTGTCAAAGATATTGCCGATGGCGTTGGTCTGGATGGGGTCGATGACGATCCACACCGCCGCACCTGTCAGCAAGCCGAACAATGCCGCCAGCGCCGGCATCGGCACCCGGCGCAACAGGCTGCGTAAAAAATATCGGCGAGAACGCGTCATGCTGTAATACTACCTGAAACCCTTTTTAGCAGGTAAACTGGATCGCCATGAGTGATGCTCCGATCAATCTCGAAAACGCCGCCGAACCCGGTCTGTTGCGGCGCCTTGCCGCCATCATCTACGACAGTTTTCTGGTAGGCGCACTGGTGGCTGCGGCCTTTACGCTGGTCTATCTGCCCTTGGCTACCGGGTTTGGCCTGGAAAACCTAGGCGACTACCCCCTTTATCGAGCTGCCATGACGATCTGGATATTTACCGTGGGTATCGGATTTCATCTGTGGTTCTGGACGCACGGCGGACAAACCCTGGGAATGCGGGCATGGCGCATCATGCTGTTTTCCAGTGATGGCCGGTCTCCCCGTCTGAAGCAGGCAATCATTCGTTATGCCGTGGCCATCATTTCCCTGGCAGCCTTGGGACTGGGCTTTCTGTGGATACTTATCGATCCGCGAAAACGTGCCTGGCATGATATCGCTTCAGGCACCCGGTTAGTGCTGGTCGATCCCAACAAAACCTGAATCATGAAATCGCACAAACTTGTTCTGGCTATCCTGCTGTTGAACGCATTCCCGACGAATGCAGCCGTTACTGTAGTGGATGGCGATGACTGGCGCCTGCCGTCATGGTCATTGCCGCTGGATGACGCACGTTTCTATTCCGAAGAAGCCTCCCCTGCCGACCATGTCAACGTGCGGGTCATCGATCTGACCTGGCGTCAGATCAACCCGAACCCCGGAGAATTTTCGACCACGAGCACGGGAGCAGCCGCCGGAATGCATTTCCCGTCATTACAGGATCAGCTCGCCATACCCGGAAAATACTGGCTGCGCATCTGGGTGACCGGAGATGATTGGGCACCCGCCTGGGTCAGGGACGATTGCGGCATCAGCAAAACCTGGATGGATCACGACGGCCAGGCCAGGCACCTGCCCGTCTGGAACAGTTGTATCTGGGGGCACGTAAAAGACATGTACCGCCAGGTGTTCCTGAACTGGGGGCTGGCCGGCGACCCCGACATGCTCTTTGCCCATGTCCCGGGCGGCTTCTACTACACCGAATTTGATTTCGACATCCCATTCCAGGCGGCCAAAGACGGCTTGAGTTTCACCGAATTCAACAACTGGTTCCAGCGCGCCATGAAAGAACTGGTAGCCATTGCCAATGGAGAGAACAACGTCCCCCGGGATGACTATGCCTGGAAGCTGGTTTATACCGGCGAAGACTATCCGTTCGATGGCACCTGGAACGGCGCCACCAACCTGCTTGCCCGGGATGCCGTGCAGGCGGGCATGGGGATTCGCAATGGCATTACCGAGCTGTTCAACTTCCACCTGAACCACACTCCCGCCTACGGTGCAGCCATAGCCTCTGACGGTCATATCATGATCAATGAAGACTGGCCCCTGCTGACAGACAAGCGCACCATCGGTGCCGAAAACGAGTGCTACAACGCCTGTGGTGCCAAAACCAAAAACCTGTACTACGCCATCAAAATGTCCAACCTGAAAGCACTGCAGATGCGTACCAAGCGGCTCTATGTCGTGCCTGAAGACAGCTATTTGTCCACCTATTCGGATCACTGGGACTGGGTGAGACACTCCCTGGGAAAACAGCGCCATAACAGCGCCGATGCGTGGGTGGCACTGAGAACCGCCCAGGACAAATACTGGATGGACGACGATAGCCACAACTGGAACAATGCTCCCTGGGTGCGCAATCTGGAACGCTGGCTGGTACAGAAAGATATAGGCCCGGACGGCATCACCCGGCGAGGAACAGACCGCCATGTCAACGAGATCGGCGAGGACAATGGAGAATCCTGGGAAGGTCGCCTTACCGATCACGCCAACGGCCAGGACTATGTCTACTTTTTCGTCGATGACGTGTTCGCCACAACCTATAGACAGGAATGGCAGTTGAAGGTGACTTTCGTGGACGAGGGCACCAGTAGCTGGTGGGTCGAGTACCCCGATGGTCAGAAACTCATCTTCAGTGAAACCATCAACCGCAGTGACAGTGGCAAGGTAAAAACGGCCAGCATCGATTTGCCCGGCGCATATTTCAACAATCAGTTAGAAAACGCAGCTGACTTCCGCATCTGCAACGGCGGTCAGAATGACCTGGAAGTGCGCTTTGTACGATTGATCAAGAAACGTCGCCCAGTCGTCGCCCGGATCTTCGAAGATGGTTTTGAAGATCCGGGAAAATAGCAAACTGAATTGGCTATAAATAAAA
>DTXR01000439.1 GCA_012962365.1 Chromatiaceae bacterium
AGCCATTTTGAAACCGGAAAGTTCAGAACGCGATGCTTGGGTTGAAACTGCTCACCCCTTTCCTTGACGTCGGATGTATTCTGAAACTGCCATTCTGCATGCGAGGAGACCGCACTCAAGGGCAGACGATTGTGCCGCCTATAATAGTCTTCAAGAATCTTATAGGCGGCATTGAGTTGTCGCAGGCCGGCTTCGGCTTCCCTCAGAGCATCGGGATCACCATGAAATCTGTCCGGATGACAATGCTGCGCAAGGTGCTTGTAGCGCTTCCGCAACTCTTCCCAGTTTGCACCCGGGTGGAGTTGCAGCGCCTCGTAACACTTACGATAATTCACGCTCATATTGGCGTGCGGAGACTAATTGTCAAGGATACAGAGCGACATTTTATCGATCATACCGCACCATCAAGACAAATCCCCAGTCTTCGTATTCGGCATCAGCTGACGTACTGTCCCGTCGCTCCCAATTTACACCCATTTGATAGGAAATATGGCGCGTACTTGCATAATTGACCCCAGCGTACAGAAGGTAACTTTTATCCTCCAATCCGTCATCGTACTCTGTCCAGTCTACACTCCCATTCACACGACTGTTCCATCCCCCTCCAAATGCTCTTGTCCAACCAGCAGAAGCGATCAACATGTCCCTATCTATCTGCCCATCCGTGACATAATCCTGCTGTTCATAACCAAGCGCCAAATCAATCATGGAGGCAGACCATGAAAAACTGTAGCCGACATCAAGGGCCGTAACCTCATACACGTCTCCTGATATGACGCTGGTACCAATGGTTTCCGGATCCACTGCGGTAACAATGGACAGCGCTGCGTCCGTTAGTCCATGGCGTCCGTTGACTCTTAGCGAGGAACTGCTGGAGATAACGTGATTCCATTCCAGCACTACTCGCGGACCATTGACATTCTCCGACTCAGAAAAATCCACATTGATCATGCCCAATTCAGCACGTAAAGTGGAGGTCTCACCGGTACGTCGCTCCCAAGCAGCAAAAACACTTTGTCTCTGATAGTCTTCCTGAGTATCGTTGTGCTCGAAATCCGTATCGTAATAGGTCACATTAAAAGACAGGTCATCGGCTGCCGTCAGGCCATAAATCCAACTTGCCCCCGCAAACCACCGATCGGCAATAAAAGTATCGTCCTCTTCTGCCCAGGAATTCAAATATCGCAAATCTGCCTGTATCCTGTTGGCAGCGTCAAACTCATAGGAAAGACTGGGACCCGTAGTAAATACGTTGGTTTGCTGCAGGTTAGCCGGAACATTGGGTACCCTGGCATCAATGGGCTGACTGGTCAGGGAATCCGTAAACACCCAGAAAAGGCGGTCACGAACCAAAGCCCAACGTAAATCGCCATCTATGTACAACCAGATTTCATCATCAAACACATTGTTTGGGTAGTTGACATATTCAATGCTGGCATCGACATTGCCATCAAGCCTGGTGCCATGCTCTTCATAGCCAACGCCTGCGCCGATAGTATTGTAAAACCCAGATGTACCACCATCGGGAGCCAGCTCCAGGTTGTCCGAGTATCCGAGTTGATAGAAACCGAAATAATCCCACACGCCTGCAGCATGAACTTTGTATACACCCATACTACACACCAAGCACAACAGTCCGCTTTGCAAAAAAACTGTTTTCACGGGTTTCCCTCTGTAAAGATAACGCCAGCCAGCTTATCGTTTCCAAATTCTGCCGCTACCTGGGCAATCTCGCTACGAGTTGACTTCCCATGAGCAACACAAAGTATGACCATATCACAAAGCTCTGCCAACACCATGGCATCGGGTGACTCGGTTAACGATGGAGCATCCACAAAGATGAAGCGGTCGGGATATCTATCCCTTACTTCAGAAAAGAAAGCTTCCATATGAGCGGAGGCAACGTACTCAAGCGACGCTTCTCTACGTTTTCCTACGGGCACCAAAGACACCCTTCTGATTCCTGTCGGATAAATGATATCGTCGACTGACCAGCCTTCTGGGTCGAGTCTTTCAGGGTTTTCGATATAGTCGGTAAGACCAATAAACTCCCTGTTCCCTCCTACACCGAAACGCTTGTGCTGAACCGGGTTTCGCAGGTTGCAATCTACTACCAGTGCCGTCTTGGTGTCATCCAGGGCAAAAGCAGCAGCAAGATTGGTTGCACTGAAGCTTGCGCCACTACCAGGTGCTACAGAAGTGAGCATGGCGATGAAATTTTCTCCATCGCTGATCTGCAGCAATTTGGTGCGCAGGCGTCGGAAAGTATCTAATACCTCCCTGTCCTTCATGCCTGGATAAATAATCTTGCGCGCTTTGAGTTGTGAAATACTCTGCGACAAAGGCTCCTTCATCAGAGCAATCTGCTGCGCCGACATCAGGCGCTGCTCCAGATTTGCGCTGCGCCCTGGCTCTGTTGTCGTTCCGCTAGCCGAAGCGGTCTCTCCCACGCCTTGCAATTCGGTATCTTCTGTCATCAAGTCCATCAATGCCCCATTTTAGCCCTTATTCTTTTGAGATTGGGTTCGCTATGTTTGGTGCAGGACAGGACACCCCACACACCCTGTCAACTGATATCCAGTGGCGGAACGGCTAACTTTTGCATATAACGTAGGTATCCCACGTAACCATAGGTCAAAAATACAGCCACGATTATCATCACCAGGATCAAAGTAACCACTCGATTAAAAACACGTCGTGACGGCGTGTACAAAGGAGGAATGGACGCCAACACTCGTAAACCCAGATCCTGGCGTATTGTCGCTGGCAACCTCACCTTCGGGTTCACCTGCATCAGGAAGACCAAATACCCCATAGGCAACGCTACACCCAACATTATACCCGCCACAGCAAAATGCAGCAGGCCAAGCCCTTTCGGTTTCAGCGGCATACTGGCCGGTTCCCTGATGCTGAATGCAATACTTTGCCCCTTCATATCCAGTTCCATGGAAACACGCGCATTCTCTCGACGACGCAACAGATCCTGGTATATGTTGCGATTGACTTCATAGTCACGAGTGAGTTCCGCCAATTGCGCCTCGGAATTGGCAACCCGGGCACTGCGGTCGAGTTCTTCCGACAAACTTTGATCGGTAAGCCGCAGCCGCGTGCGTAAAGTGGCGATCTGTGTACGGGTTGCGGCCAATTGTCTGCGCAATTCCTGATAGAGAGGGCTTCGCTGAACCACTTTCTCCTTGTCTACATTGCCAGACATGCTCTCCCTCTGCTCGATCTCATGCTGAAGCGAATCTTCCAGCTCCATGATCTGATGGGTCAGACTGACTACATCCGGATGTGTCTCGTAATAGTTGAGCAGCAAATTGTCCCTCTGGTTCTGCAATTCCGCAATACGATCCCGAATTTGTTCCTCCTTGCCCAATTGCGCGCTAAATACAGCCTCTCCGGAGAGTTGGCCAACAAGGGATTTCTCTCGCTCCAGTTCCTCACTGAGACGCAAGCGGGTTTCACTGTTTTGCTGACGCAGTTGACTGATCCTGTTGTCTACATCTGCCTGGGAGCCAGGTCTCGCATCCGCACTGCTGCTACGAAATTCCTTGAGTCTCTTTTCCGCCTCAAGCAGCTTCTCATGATATTGCTTAACCTGGTTCTGAATAAACTCGAAGGCCTCTCGGCTCTCGTTTCGCTTAGTCTCGGTGCTCTCCCTGATGAATAACTCGGCATAACGATGGGCTACTTTGAACGCCCGTTCCGCATTGCTGTCAGCATAGGAGATCTTCAGCAGATTGGCGCCTACACTCTGAACCCTTGTTCGCTCAAACACCTCTTCCATCAGCGCTTCAACCTGTATTGGCGACATCCTGTCCACATCCCATTCTCCGATTTTCAGAATATCTTTCAAAACCCGACGACTCCTGAGTATCTCGCGCGCGTTACGCCCGTAACTCCGCACATCCGTTTGCACCGCCCGCCCCTCCATCAATGGTTCAATGATGTTCTTCTCGCCAATCAGAATGGTGGTAGACGACTCATAGCGCTTGGGCACGTAGATCCCGATCGCCAGCATCACCAATGCCGTTGCCGTGAACATTAATACCAGCTTGACCCTTTGCCTGCGAAACTCGCTCAGAAGGCCATGTATCCATTGTTCCAACGTCAACTGCATATCAACCCCTCCTTGGTTAGATATTCCGAAAGCACATCAAAAAACATATGAATCAGAAACTCCGTTCAGGAATGGAAATGATATCGCCGGGTAATAGCTCATAGTTGGTAGTTAAATCGCCCTTCTGCAAGACCTGCTTCAGGTAAACAGGATAAGCATTGATCTTGCCATTAACCTTGCGGTACAACCTCGCGTTGTCAGGCGCAGCAAATTCGGTAACTCCCCCCGCTTCCAGAACAGCATCAAGAACTGTCATGCCTGGGCGATGAGGAGAGGATACCGGTTGAACCACAGCACCTGTCACGCGAACACGCGTAAGATAGGCGTTGCTCACCAATCTGGTGACACTAACGGTAACCTGTGGATTGCGTATGTATTGGGAGAGACGTTCCTTGATTTCGGTAGCCACCTCTTCGGGCGTCTTACCTGCAGCCAGCACATCCCCAATGACTGGAACAGTGATCATACCGTCTGGCCGCACAACAGGGTCAACAGACAATTCAGGATTTCGCCATACTGACACCGACAGCGTATCATCCACACCAACCAGATATTTCTCAACCACCTCCGACCCACTGGGAGGAGGGCCTTCGACAACAGTGCCCGGCTGGGTCGCACACCCTGCTGTTATAAACAGACCGCAGCTAACAACCCAAAAAACAAAATTCCGCTTCATCAAATCCATTTCATTTTCTCCTCGAAACATTAACATTCCAAGAGTTAAATATTAGCACAAGAATTAGTGTAAGATAGCTCTTCATTGAGAAACCCTACTTGTGTACCTGAGACAGGAAATTCCTGACGACCAGCAATATTGGATGACACCGCCGGCTTAAATTTATTGTTCTACAACGCAGACATCACAAAAATAAATTGATATAACAATCAGCAAGTTATGTGGGAATCGCGTCAAAAGAGAAAGAAACCGCGCTCAATGAGCTCGAGAAAGACATTTCAGATCCTCTCTGTCTCTACGGATTCGCCAAACGCATCCTGACCACCCAAATACCGTTATGGAAAACATAAACAGGGAAAACCTGGGTTTAGGACAGACTCTTGAAGAAACATCGCCTACCCAGGTGTCATTTTCCGATCACCCGGCCACCGCTACGTTCTTTTTCCTGGTCATATACATAGCGATGATTTTTGTCCGTCCCCAGGAATGGGTACCGGCATTATTGGACTGGCCCATCATGCCAGTACTGATTCTTTCTGCATTCGTGTTTTGGCTATTCTCTGCCAACAAGGCTTTGCAAGCGCCCCAATTCTATCTCTTGGCGTTACTCATGCTGTTTTCTCCCATCACAGTCGTGCTCGCCGGAGAGGGATTGTCTGCCGGGCTGGAGACCTTCCAGGATCTGGTTCCACTGTATCTGACCTTCATGCTCATTGCAGCTACATTCCTGTCGCGCGGACGCATCCATGTCATGATGTGGCTTATGGTAGGTGGCGCAATCCTTATGAGCGCTCATGGCATACAACAGAAATTGACTGGTGTTGGCTGGACGGGAGAAGTGCCTATTCTTGGGCGTATGCGCTACATTGGTTTATTTAACGACCCCAATGACGTGGGGCTCTCTCTGGTCACCGCCCTGCCCATGGCCATGTATTTGTTCCGTAGCAGCCGACATACATTGGTAAAACTGCTGTTATTGCTATGCATCGGAACCATCTTCTGGGGAATAAAGCTTACAGATTCCCGAGGAACAATCCTCGCCCTTGGGGCTATCCTGGGCGTTTATTCCTGGCGACGCTTTGGCATTTTCCGAACCGTTATTGCAGGCATGTTCGCCCTACCAGTGTTGTTGTTGCTGAGTACACGACTGGATACCATCGACCCGGCAGAAGAGTCTGCTCATGGCCGAGTGGAAGCCTGGTATGAGGGCATACAGATGCTCAGGGAAAATCCCGTGTTCGGCGTAGGATTTGGATTGTTTGGCGACCACAATCCGCTTACCGCACACAATTCATACATACTTGTCATGGCAGAACTAGGCATTCCTGGCTACTTTCTCTGGTTCGCCTTCTCCGTATCCTGCATCAGGATGATGTATCTGTTACAAAAATCTAGAAAGGAAGTAAAGCCCGCCTGGCAGATACTTACAGAAAACAGGCTTCAGGGAAAAACAGATGCCATCGAATTCACCACAGACAAAGAACTGCCAGAAAAAAAGGGGCTGGCGTCTGAAGACCAGGCTATAGCCCGCGTCTTGTTCCTGTCGTTCGTGGGGCTGGCTGTCGCTTCCTTCTTTCTCAGTCGTAGCTATTCCCTACAATTGTTTCTACTCTGCGGCATGGCAGTTGCCCATTACCAAGGCACCCGTCTGCGCAACCCTAAAGAAAAACCTTATCGGTTCTTCGAGCATTTCTGGTTTTTGGCCTTTACCTCCGGCTTTTCCGTGATCTTCCTTTTCTTCACGGTTCGTTTGTTGCTCAGTTTTATCTAGCCATGAAACCGCGCCTGCTAATTATCACCAATCTTTACCCTACTCCGCAGGACCATCATCGGGGAACCTTCAATTTCCAGCAGTTCAACCATTTGGCAGAACACATGGAGATACGAGTCATCGTGCCCATTAGCTGGAAAGAACGGCTGCAAAACTTTAGGCATCCTGCTACACCATTCTCCCCCCATCCACTAATGGGCAAAGTGATCTATCCACTGTACTGGTACGTCCCGGGGCTGTTCCGCGGTTCATACGGCACCAGCATGCAAGTATCCCTCCTATTGCAATGCAGTCGCTTTATCAGAGATTTCTCGCCTGACTTCCTTTTGTCTTCCTGGGCTTACCCTGAAGGCACTGCAGGCACACGGATCGCCCGAAAGCTGGGTATTCCGGCCTTCGTCAAGGTGCATGGCAGCGATATCAATATCGCTGCCCGACAGGCGTCGGTTCAACGGCAGATAAAAGCATGGGGAAACGAGGTAAACGGGGTGGTCTCGGTAAGCGTTGATCTCAAGGAGAAAATGCAGCGCATGGGCATCCAGGAATCGAAGATTCACGTGATCTACAATGGCATCAACCACCAGCGTTTTTATCCAACACCACAAACTCAGGCAAGAAAAGACTTGGGCCTTGGTGATTCCCGAATCATCCTGTATGTCGGCAATCTGAAAAAGGAAAAAGGCTGCCTGGATCTGCTTGAGGCATTCATTGAGCTGGCTAAGCAGCAACCTGAGCTCAAACTGTATGTTGCAGGAACAGGTGCCATGAGCAAGACTATGACGCAGCGCAGCCAGGAGGCCGGAATGAAAAACAACATTTTTCTGCTCGGCAAAGTGGATCATGCTGCGCTCAATCACTGGTACAATGCCGCAGACCTGCTGTGCCTTCCGAGCTACAGCGAAGGCGTGCCTAATGTATTGCTGGAAGCTATGGCTTGCGGCACTCCGGTGGTGGCCACCCGCGTGGGCGGCATACCGGAGATCGTCACTGCCGATACAGGAGTTCTGGTGGAAAGTGGCAATATCCAGGAATTGAAGGACAAGCTAAACGCCGCATTGAAGCACCCATGGAATGCGGAACGCATTCATCTATATGCCAAGAAATTTTCATGGAACGAAAACGCCCGGCAAATGCTGGACATGTTCATCAACGCGGGAAATGCCAATAAATGACAATCATCCTGACACTTGTATTCTTGGTCGGCCTAGCCGCCTTCCTAATCCTGCTACGTGAAATCCGCGCCAAGAACATGCACATCTGGCTGCGTGATTATATCCGACAGCAACCTCGCCCCGCACACGAAGGTCCTACTCATATCATGTTTTGTTTCGTGGACCATTTTGAACCACGCTGGTCCCAGGCAGATTATGAAACCGAAGTAAGACGAGTGGATCGATGGCTCCAAGGTTACCCTGCCCTGGCCCGAAAACACTACGACGCGGATGGCTGCCATCCCAAACACTGCTTCTACTATCCCGAAGAAGAGTATCGCAAGGAACACCTGGATAAAATAGAAAGCTTGTGCCGAGAGGGTTTTGGAGAAATCGAGATCCACCTGCACCACGACAATGATACTGACGCAGGGCTGCGGGAAAAGCTGTCTCGCTTCACCAATAACCTATACAAAACTCATGGGGCTCTGAGCATGTGGCCAGAAAGTGACAAACTGGCATGGGGGTTCGTGCATGGCAACTGGGCGTTGGACAACTCTGAGCCGGATGGTTCCAACTGTGGCATCAACAACGAACTTATTGTACTCAAGGAAGAAGGCTGCTATGCAGACTTCACACTGCCTTCGGCTCCAGGCGCTACTCAGACCGCAAAAATCAACTCGATATATTACGCCAAAGATGATCCGCATAAGCCCAAATCCCACGACCAGGGACGCAATGTCACCGTAGGTGGCAAACCCTGGGGCGACCTCATGATTGTGCAAGGTCCGCTAATGCTCAACTGGAAGAACCGCAAGTGGGGATTGTTACCACGTATCGAGAATTCCGATATCCGGGCCGGCTATCCACCTACACCCGATCGTGTGGCCCTGTGGACCAAAGCAGGCATACATGTGCATGGGCGCCCGGAATGGATCTTCATCAAGGTACATACCCACGGCACTCAGGACTGTGACATGGACACACTACTCGGAGAGCCGGTGGACGCCATGTTTCGGGAACTGGAGGATCATTACAATGATGGCGAAAACTTCGTACTTCACTATGTCTCCACCCGGGAAATGTACAATATCATCAAAGCAGCCGAGGCTGGAAAAAAAGGCAATCCCAACGATTTCAGAGATTACATTTTGCCTCCACCAGTCAATTGTGGCG
>DTXR01000440.1 GCA_012962365.1 Chromatiaceae bacterium
CATATTGATCGAAAACAAAAAACATCGGTATTTGGAGCGGCTTGGTGAAATATCCGGGCTAGGAGTTGGCCAAGAGGCCGCTTAAGGGACTGCGCACCGCCAGTCCGCCCCGGTTGAGCACATGGGTATAGATCTGCGTGGTGCGCACGTCTTTATGTCCCAACTGCTCCTGAACCGTGCGGATATCCATCCCTCTTTCAAGCAGGTGGGTGGCGAAGGAATGCCGCAAGGTGTGGCAGCTGGCCTTTTTGGGAATACCGGTGCGCCTTACTGCCACCTTGATGGCCTTCTGAATGGCGCTGGCATCGATATGATGACGGCGCTCCACCCCGCTGCGCGGATCGATGGCGCGGCGGCTGGCGGGAAATACATATTGCCAACCCCATTCCCGGCAGGCGTTTAAATACTTGCGGGCGAGCGCGTGAGGAAGGTAAACGCAACCGAAGCCCGCTTCAAGGTCACGTTCATGACAGGTCTTTACATTTTGCAAATGCCTTTGCAGCGGGAGCACAACCTCATCGGCCAGGGTGACTACACGATCCTTACCGCCCTTCCCGTTTCTGACAAAAATGGCGCGGCGGGAGAAATCCAGATCCATCACGCGCAGCCGCAGTGCTTCGATTAGCCGCAAGCCCGAGCCATAGAGCAGGCAAGCCACCAGCCATTGTGTGCCCTCGAGTTGTGACAGCACGCCTGCCACCTCATCAGGTGTGAGGACAACGGGGAGCCGCTTGGGTCGCTTGGCATAGGAAATCCCTCTTATCTCCCCATCCAAAGGCCTTTCCAGCACTTCTTTGTACATGAACACCAGAGCATTGAGCGCCTGATTCTGAGTGGAAGCTGCAACATCCCGCTGTACCGCGAGATAGGTAAGAAATGCCGCGACCTCCTTCTCCCCCATATCCCGGGGATGGCGCTTGCCATGAAAAAGAATAAAGCGACGAATCCAGTCAACATATGCCTGTTCAGTTCGGATGCTATAGTGCCGCCTGCGAATGGCATTGGCGACTTGTGTCAGAAAGGCTGATTGATATCTGGGGTTGTCCATTTATGTTCTACATTAGTTCTCTTCCGCGAAATATAGTCCAGCCTGCCAGGCCGGGTCAAGAAAAAATTGTGGCCATGACTTCTCTTATCGGTAAAAAACGATAGCGTCAGCATGGAATTTTTAAATAATGCCTGATAGGGTCAAAATATCAACAAG
>DTXR01000441.1 GCA_012962365.1 Chromatiaceae bacterium
ACACGACCTGGGATTCGACAGCCTCTCGCGGGTCGAGCTGATGTTACGCATCGAGCGCGCCTTTGGCATCGGTCTTCCCGAGCAGCTGTTGTCCAGTGCTGAAACTCTACGGGATCTTTGGCAAGCCATTCAGTCACGAGCCGGTCATGCGTCCTTTACGGAGCAGACCGAGGCCATGCCTGCAATGGAGGCCAATCTGGCCGGTGTTCCGTACAAGACGGCCACACTGGTTGAATTGCTTCGCTGGCACGTACAGCAACATGGACAGCGCACGCACGTCTTCCTCTATGAGGACGGCGAAGAGGCTTACAAGCTCAGCTATCTCGAATTGCTGCAGGGTGCTGAATCCATAGCTGCGGGCCTACAGGCGCATGGTTTATCCCGTGGTCAGATGGTGGCCATCATGCTGCCAACCAGCCGGGACTATCTATTCAGTTTTTTCGGCATCCTCTTCGCCGGTGGCGTGCCTGTACCCATCTACCCTCCGGGTCGCCCTTCGCAACTGGAGGATCATCTGCGCCGCCATGCCCGCATTCTGGACAATGCCCAGGCGCGGCTGTTGATCACCGTACCGGAAGGACGCATGGTAGCGGGCCTGCTGCGCGCACAGGTGGATTCACTCACTGCGGTCGTAACCGCCAGGGAGTTGCAGACCAGCCATGCCAGTTACCAGACTGTTCGGACGCAGCCCGGAGACACGGCGTTCCTGCAGTACACTTCCGGCAGTACTGGCCAACCGAAGGGAGTGGTGCTGACCCACGCCAATCTGCTGGCCAACATCCGCGCCATGGGAGAGGCCGTGCAGGCTACTTCCGATGATGTCTTCGTCAGCTGGCTGCCTCTTTATCACGATATGGGACTGATCGGTGCCTGGCTGGGAAGCCTGTACTACGCCATGCCCCTGGTACTCATGTCACCGCTGGCCTTTCTTTCCAGGCCCGGACGTTGGTTGTGGCGCATCCACAAGCACCGGGGCACCTTGTCTGCCGCACCCAATTTTGCTTACGAGTTATGTTTGAGCAAAGTGGCTGCCGAGGATATCGAAGGTCTGGATCTGAGCAGCTGGCGGTGCGCATTCAATGGCGCGGAACCGGTCAGCCCCAATACGGTACGAAATTTCAGCGAAAGGTTTTACCCGTACGGGTTTGCAAAAAACAGCATGGCTCCGGTCTACGGACTGGCAGAAGCGGCGGTGGGCCTGGCTATTCCGCCCCTTGGGCGGGGCTACCTCATCGACCGGGTTCAGCGTGATGCCCTGCTGAACGATGGCGAAGCAATACCGGCTGAAGGCTCCCAGAAGAACGTCCGGGAAATCGTTGCCTGCGGCCAACCACTACGTGGCTACCAGATCCGCATCGTGGATCCGGCAGGTCAGGAATTGCCGGATCGTCGCGAAGGACATATCCAGTTCAAAGGCCCTTCGGCCACCAGCGGTTATTACCGGAATGCCAGCGCCAACCGCGATTTATTCAGTGAAGGATGGCTGAACACTGGCGACCTTGGCTACATTGCCCAGGGGGATCTCTACCTGACCAGTCGCGTCAAGGATCTGATCATTCGTGGCGGCCGAAACCTCTATCCCTACGAGACTGAAGAGGCCGTCGGCGACATCCCTGGAATACGCAAGGGTTGTGTCGTGCTGTTTGGCGCACAGGATCGGGAACATGGCACCGAGCGGCTGGTTCTAGTGGCAGAATCCCGGGATCAAGACCAACAGGTTCTGGATGCGTTGCATGACAAGGTGGTGCGAACTGCAACCGACGTTGTGGGGACGCCGCCTGATGAGGTGATCATCTCACCTCCACATACCATACTGAAAACCTCCAGTGGTAAGCTGCGCCGATCTGTGGTGCGCGAACTCTATGAAACCGGTAAGCTGCAACATGGCCCCCGTTCAGTGTGGCGGCAGTTTCTGCGTCTGGCACTGTCTTCCGTGCGAACCTACTGGCGTCAATTCCGTCGCCGCGCCATTGATCTGGCCTGGGCTGGCTGGGCACATCTGGTCTTCTGGACAATGGCTCCCCTGGTCTGGTTGCTGGTGGCAGTGCTGCCTGGCCGACAACGTCGCTGGTGGCTGATACACCGGGCATCCCGGTGGCTGCTGCGCCTGCTAGGTCTTCCCGTGAAACTGATGGGAGTGGAACAGCTGCCCCAGCTTCGTCCATTCGTGGTGGTCGCCAACCATGCCAGTTACCTGGATGGCATACTTTTGGCAGCTACATTACCTGTCGATCCGGCTTTCGTGGCCAAGGCCGAATTGCGCCGACAGTTCATTCCCAGAGTGTTCCTGACCCGGCTGGCCACCTTGTTTGTCGAGCGTTTTCAAACCGAGCGCAGCGTGGCAGACGCAAAGCGCTCGGAAACAATCCTGAAATCCGGCCGGCCACTGCTGTATTTTCCCGAAGGAACACTCAGGCGATCTGCGGGCCTGCTGCCTTTCCGCATGGGCGCTTTTGTCGCCGCCGCCGATGCCAAAGTGGAAGTGGTGCCTGTCGTGATCCGGGGAACCCGTTCTGTATTGCGCGGAACGTCCTGGTTTCCCCACCGGGCTGCACTGAGCATGACTGTGCTACCACCGATAATGCCCCGGGGCGATGACTGGGAAGCGGCCCTCGAGCTACGAGACAGCGCCCGGTCTGCCATGTTGCAGCATCTCGGGGAGCCGGATCTGGGTGCAGAAGCCATAGCTGCGCAAGACAGGAAACCATGACACGATTAATGTAATAGTAACTTGTAA
>DTXR01000442.1 GCA_012962365.1 Chromatiaceae bacterium
AGTGCACCCAGCTCCAGCTCAAAAGCGACATTCAAAATTTCCATTTCTTCTGCTTCCAGTTGTGAAAGAGCCTTTAGCAGCGCTTCTTTTGCATCACCATTGAACAGGCTGTCTGACAGGGAAGAAATTCCACCTGTACTCAGCGCATATTCATCCGGTACGCTACCGGGATCACGCCGACTCTGATTGCGGCAACAGCTGCAGAAAATGTAGAAAAAATCCCGGATGTTGTTGAGGCGTTGGGGATAGTTGTAATCACCTGCATACTCGGCTTTTATCCATGCATGAATATCCCTGAAATGTTCTTCGGTACAGCGTTCTTCCGCAGAGAGGTCAGCTTGCTGTTCGTTCAGCAGTCTCAGGCTGATTCGATTCAGTCTCTCCCAGGTCTTTACCCGCGCAGGCGTTTCGCCAGTTTCCAGGGCGGCCAGCTCACGCCGGGCATCCTCAAGAAAGAACTGCAAGGAACGTCCCAGCAACTGACAGGGCAAGAGATCTTTCGGTGGTTTTCTGAAAACCCCCTGCAGCGTGGTTTGCAATTGATCAAAAGCAGCCAGCAATCCCAGACACTCGCGCCAGATTCCACTGCCGTCACCCTCATCGATCCTGCCCTGGATGTCCGCCAGCACTTCTTCCCTGAATCGGGGAAAACGACTGGAATCATATTGACCCGCGCTGTTTAAAAGGAGTCCCACATGGCGGACACAGAGCCTGACGAGCTGTGTTTTCAGCTTTCTCCAGTCTTTCCAAAGCCAGTCGAATGTCCGGTGTTCATACATAAAGCTGATATCCTTGAGCGCTTCAATACGCGCTGGTGTCAATATCGACGGATCGGATGATTTGTTTGCCGGCATGCTCTGCGGCAGGCTTTTGGGCCTTGCCCGGCTGTTCCGGCTTCTGTGGTGGGCGACTCATGGTTCTCGCCATACGCCTGGCCATCTCCCGGGAGGACGGTGACCAGACCACCACAGCGCCAGCGACCTTCTGCCGGGTTGCCGGGTGGGTCATGCTCCAACGCTTGAGCGTGCGCAGACCGCTCAGATCAAGACTTTTCCTGCGACCCTGTATTACCTTGCGCAAGCGGCGGACAATCTCCGTGGCGGCTGTGGTGTCTTCCAGTTCCTGAAATACCTGCACGCTATTCTGATTGCTGGAGAGAACAATCTTTTCCACCAGAAAGTCAGCAATCATGGCGCGGGCGCGGTTCTCTGCGACTTCCTTGGCCCGATGGAT
>DTXR01000443.1 GCA_012962365.1 Chromatiaceae bacterium
ACCAGATCATTGACTTCGTAAGAGGCCTTGGCCGCATCCAGCACCTGATAGAAAATCACGCCATCGACGCGCACCATGGCATTGTCCTTGGTGATGACTTCCTGGGAGGGCACATCCAGCACCTGCTCCATCATGTTCATCTTGGTCCCGATCTGGTCCACGATGGGCACGATCAGATTCAGGCCAGGGCGCAGCGTCCTGGTAAAACGCCCGAAACGCTCTACCGTGTACTCTTCCCCTTGGGGAACCCGCTTGACTCCGGAAACTACCAGTACAATGGCGAAAACCAGCAGCGCCAGAACAACAATATCCATAAACACTCTCCACGGTTCTATTGATTTGGCATTGTGGCAGGTACAATGCCCTGATTCGAGTATATCCCAATTCCTTCCATGCGCAGCTACAGCAAGCCCCCCAAGTCCCTGTTACGCAAGGTCGGCCGCGCCATCGCCGATTATGATCTCATTCGGGAAGGCGATCGCATACTGCTGGGCGTGAGCGGCGGCAAGGATTCCCTGAGTCTGTTGCAGATCCTCGCCCACCTGCAAACCTACGCACCCGTGAAGTTTGAGCTGGCAATACTTACTGTAGACCCGGAAGTGGAAGGTTTTGATCCTTCCTCATTGACCGACTACTACACGGAACTGGGCCTGCCCTGGCATTATGCGCAGCAGCCCATCATGGAAGAGGCCAAAGAGCGCATGAGCGGCGATTCATTCTGCGCCTACTGCGCCCGCATGAAGCGCGGCATCATGTACAGCACCTGCCGTGAGCATGGCTACAATGTGCTGGCGTTGGCGCAGCACCTGGATGATCTGGCCGAAAGTTTTCTCATGTCAGCCTTTCATGGCGGACAGCTACGCACCATGAAGGCACACTACCTGAACGATGCCGGAGATATCCGCATCATCCGGCCCCTGGTCTATGTACGCGAAACCCAGACAGCGGCTTTCGCCAGGAATGCGAACATGCCCATCATTCCTGATTCCTGCCCGGCCTGTTTCACCAGGCCCACCCAGCGTGAGCACATGAAGCAACTGTTGGCCCGGGAAGAAAAAACCAACAAGAACCTGTTCGCCAGCCTGCTGCATGCCATGCGCCCGCTGATGAAGGAAGGGTCGCTGCCCTAATAATGCGTGTGAACGACTTAACCCGGAAATTGCACCGGATAATGACGCGGCTACAAAGTGTAACCAGGCGCAAATTGC
>DTXR01000444.1 GCA_012962365.1 Chromatiaceae bacterium
ATTGGTCGGCATGTGCTGCATTTAGCGGATCAAGTTTATGCTCTCTTTCCCACAAATCCGGTAGACCGTCATTGTCATCATCAGGGTCGAGATGGTTTGGAATACCGTCATTATCGCTGTCGTTGCCGCCAGGGGCAGAGACTGAAACTACATAGACTGTATCATCTATAGCCAGATAGGCCAGTCCGTATCTGGGGTCGTAGGTAGCGGCCTTAAGGCTGTAATCAGCGTAGTCAGTCAGTGCGGTGATACTCTTTGATTATATTGCCGTTCTTCACCTCCCTGAGGATGAGAGGAGACGGGTTGGTGAATCCGTCAGAAACCGGGATAAACCAATGGTCAGGGTCGGTAGGGTCGTCAAGCAACATGTTCTGATCGGCATATACCGGGTCGAGAACCTGTCCAGCCAGGTGCAGCGTATCGATTTTTGTCACAAAGCCTTCATCGAATGCCTGAACGCCACTGGCGATCCAAAGTTGATCCAGGCGGGCAGATGAGTGGAGGCTTTCAACACCGTTGCTTAACATGAAGTCGAACGTGCTAAGGTCTATCCGCGGTTCTTTCTGAGCCCAAAATACTGCGCCCGGCTCTGCAAGAGAGATGGGTTGCACATGGACCTGGGACGTCAGTGGATCGAGGAGGTAAACCAGATCACGGTTGAACAAGTTCGGCTCAGAATCCGATGTACGGGTTTCAAAAGCCCAGTCCAGAGTCAACCCATTGCCTATGATCGAACGAAAATGGCACGACCAAGGGCCTGGAACGATATCCGGCCATTGGCAATCGTCTTCTAATCTGGGTCGATAGGAATAGCGGTGTTGCGTCACCAGGCTGAGACTGTTGGCACCAAGATCCAGGATGTCGAGATTTCCCTTTACTGTGTCATCGACAACCAATCGAATATTGTTGCCACCCTCGCTGCCTGCCGGTTTCAGGGTAAAGCCATTGACGGTGTAACGAAAATCCTCAGGAGCAGACGAAGGCTTGCCCCCGGAGATTTCATCGGTTCCATTGTAATTGATGGCTTTAAGTGTACTCCGGCCGGCGATGATGTAGAGCCACATTTGATCCCATGGAATGCGAAACGAGGTCGAAGCAGTACGCCGGCTCAGGGCATACAGCAACTCACCATCCCGTAGCATCCAGCCCTTGAATTGTGGTGCATCACCTACCAGTGTGATGGTTTCCGGCGCCTCCAAAACCTGGATCTCCTGGTTTACCATCTGTGCCTGTAAAAAGCGTAACAAGGAATTACTGCTACCGGGCGTCCGGTCATAAACTGCAACTTCGCCGTCAGGCCCTGCGGAAAGGCCGACAACAGCCCCACCCGGAAATTGAAAGCTTTCTAGTACTGCATCTGTTGGTGTAATTGCAAAAACAGGGAAGGTAACCAGCATTGTGGCCAGTAAAAACAATTTTTGCAGACAGTTGTGGTGGATCCTGTTCATAGCTGGTTCTTGTTTGATAGTCCAACAAATTACTAAAGCTCCCATCACTATCCCTGAACGCTACATGGCGCCAACCGTCAATGTTGCACCTTTTTCCACATGCGTACTGGGATCAAACACCACGCTGGATGCGTTCAGATGCACCTCAGCTCCGGCTCTAATAGCAATACCGGCCAAGGTGATCTTATCGGTGGCGCACACGATCAACTGTCCGTTGATATCGGTACCGAGAATCTTTTCTGCCTGGGCGCAATCAGCAATAGTCAGTGTGCTGTCTGCGATTGTGGAATTACCATCGAGGTCATAAGCAATGATTCTGACTCCCACATCATTCGGGAGAGTGTGGTGGAAATACCAGGTATTGAATCCATTTTCGTCCCGATCACCCTTGCGGGTTGCTATGGCATCAAAACTGAATACGCCATCATCGGCTACTAAATCACCGTGAGTACCATCGTCATATAAAAAAGTGCTCCCCGGATCGCCGGTGGGAAATGCCAGGGGTTCGCGTCCCATGGGCCAGTAAGTACTTTCCATGCCGTCCACCAGAACGGTCAGTATTACTTTCTCGATTGTATTCAAGCCCTGTTGGTCAGCGATGTTGACGTTGACTGTCAGACGGCTGGCATCGTTATCCCAAAGCACGGGCCCACTGAAAGCAATTCGAGTGATGTTTGGTGCCTGGGAAAAATCACCAGATACATCTGCTTTGGTGTCGATCCGATAAATGGCATCGTTATAGGTAACAAAATAGTAGCGATCCTGCACCATATTGCTCATGGTGTTTACTCGCGGCAAAAAATAGGACCAGGAGTCTCTTGTCGTGCCGGTTTGCAGATCAAAAAGCGTATGGTAATGCAGTCCACCTGCATTACCCATGGTACCGCGAACAAACACGTTGTCGCCGCTGGGGGTAATGAAATACTCATCAAATCCATTCAGGCTTGTGGTCCAGGTTAGTCTTTGTTCCGCGCCAGTAGACCGGATCACTGAATGCAGTTCCAGTGGATCACCTTTAATATGCTTGTATGCATATAGTACCGTGTCGCCATGCTCGCTGCTGATGCCCCGCCAACCCACAGGTCCCCAGCCTCCGAGGGTGTTGGTATCCACAAAATAGTGTTCTTCCGGAGTCAAACGGGTAGCTTGTCCATCCAGCCCTGTATGCCACAAGGCATTGTGATTGCAGTCGTCTCCAGTACATATATGGCCAGCCTGGCCGCTGCTCCATGCGAAGAAAGTATGATCACCCGAGAGCGAATTGCCCATGTAGGTCATCATATTGAGATTGCTGCATTGTTGGTTGCAGGGAAGGTCGAAGATATCAAGATACCAGTTTCTGGCGCCATTCAGATCAGCGTAATACAAGCCTCTTCTGTATCTTTGCAGGGTATCATCATAACCTTCATCATATTTTCCCAGATACAGTCGGCTCCCATCCTTATTGAGAGTAAACCAGTCAAAACTGCTCGAACCAAAGTCATTGGATACAGCCTTGCTGACCATGCCCGACGGCAACTCCATATAGTAGAGTGATTTCAACCCGTAATAACCTACGTCCCGTTGCGCTTTGATATATATTTTGCTTCCATCATCATTGATGCGCATATTTCCCCACCCCCACCAACTACTGGTTAAGTCAGATGGAAAAATGTCCGATACATCCTGGATATTCGCACCAGTGGGATCGGCGACGAATGGCCTGTTGGAATAGCCTGTGCCTGCAGGGCAGAACTCACACGCAACATTGAAGAGAATGCGCGAACCATCCAGAGATGACATGATAGATCCGAATCGCAGATACGGATAGTCTTCAGGTACCCCGATCCACCTGACATCATTGCGCTCTATGATGCGGGTGTTTGTCTGCTTGAAAAGGATCGGCCCAAGGTATGATGCCGATTCTGCTACGGAAGTACTTACCGCTACTAAACTACTCACCAGCATCAGATGTGCTGCCACTAATAACTTTGACTGCCTGGATCTATGTGAGTAATTCATATTGCCTCCCAAAATCAATCGTGTGAACTTTGCTATCTCTTCTTTAAATATAGCCCGGAATTCTGGCATCGATTGCAATAGATGCCGGATACAGTTGACCTTCATCAACATAACACCATGTTTTCGTATGCCACTGTTCATAGCGCATTGTATTCAGATGGCAAATGTTTGAATGCACGGGGAATTCACTTACTATTGTGCTTAGAATGCCCATGGTTTGTTGAGCCTTATATGTCCAACCCTGAAAACCAAGATTTATCGAAAATATATGAAGGTCTGAAATCGTTGGCACGCCTTCAGCGCTCGCGTATTTTCGCCAAAAAAGGCATGGGAACGCGCAGCATCGTACACGAAGCCTACCTCAAGCTGTATGACTCCCAATCAGTTTCTATCAAGAACACAAATGATTTTCTATTGCTGGCATCTTCCACCATGCGCAGCGTGTTGATAGACAATGCCAGACACTGGGTGCGCCAAAAGCGAGGAGGAAAGCTTTCAGATTTACCCTTGGATCATGTGGATCTTGTTTCAGCGCAACGTAGTGATGAGCTACTTGAGCTGGATAAAGCGTTATTAGAGTTAAGCAAGGAAAACAGCCGTCTGGCAGACGTGGTCACATGCCGCTTTTTCGGGGGGCTTAGCATAGCGGAGACAGCATCAGCGCTGGATGTATCTGCCGCCACGGTGAAACGGGACTGGATTCTTGCACGAACGCTGCTCTATCAAACCCTGGAACATGATGAACAAGATAAATAGTCCGCAGGTAAATGACATATTTCTCAAAGCGCTTGAGCTTGATCGGGAAGAGCGCGATATCTTCGTCAAAACTGCCTGTGGCTCGAATCAGGATGTCTATGCAAGCGTTTCCAGCCTGTTGAACAGCGCGGCATCTGCAGCTGAATTCTTTGATCAATTTGAAGATGACCTGCTGGACAAGCAGGCGAATGAACTGGAAGACTACGGAGCTCGTGGTGACAGGCTGGGCAATTATGAGTTGATACACCTGATTGCCCAGGGTGGAATGGGGTCAGTATTCCTTGCAAAACGCGCAGATGGCCAATTCGAACGCTATGTTGTGGTCAAAATGCTGCCAATGGGCTTTGACAGCAGCATTTTGCAGGAACGGTTATCCAAAGAGCAAAAACTACTGGCTGGTTTACAGCATCCGAATATTGCGCAGCTATATGATGCCGGTGTCACACGTGATGGTCGTGGCTACTTTGTCATGGAATATGTCAAAGGCAATACCATTACATTTTACTGTAACACGCACAAACTGAGCATCAGCCGGCGCCTGGATCTGTTTCTGTCATTGCTGAATGCGGTTCAGTTCGCGCACTGGAATCTGGTTGTCCACCAGGACATAAAGCCCTCCAACGTGATGGTGAATGAGGATGGACAAATAAAACTCCTGGATTTTGGTATCGCCACAACAATATCGAAATCACATGCAAACATCACTATAAACAATGGTGATTATTCACAAATATATGCCACTCCCGAGCAGCTCGCAGGTGGTCAGATTACGACTGCTTCCGACACTCATCAGCTTGGGCAGCTGCTTTTTGAACTGTTAACCGATGCAAAACCAAAAGATCTGGGACTGAGTTTTGTGTCGCCCGGCCAGAACGTACTCTCCACCTGGTACCGCAGCTCAAAGGAAACAACTCTTCAGACCTGGGCTGCGCGTCGGTGCATACCATCTACATCGATAAAAAAAGCACTGCCACCTGACCTTGACGCAATTGTCAGTCGCGCAATGATGGAAGATGTCGAACGCCGTTATGCCAGCCCCCAGGATTTCGCCCGGGATATTCTGGCCATGCGTCAGAACCGCCCGGTGACTGCACGAAAGCCATCTGTTGGCTATCTGACGGGAAAATTTGTTCGCAGAAACAGAGTTTCCATCGGTGTGATATCACTACTGGTAATGGGGAGCCTGTTTTTTTCCGGTTTTATGGTCTGGCAATCGAACAAAACCGAGAAACAACGGGACAAAGCCCTGCGGGTAATGGATCTGCTGGTGGAAATCTTCGAGACAGCAAACCCTCAGAATTCTCCCGGGACAACGCCTACGATAGCCGATGCACTTACTCAGGGTGCCGCCAGGATTTCTGACAAACTGACAGACCAACAGGAAGCGCAGGCGGATCTTCTCGCAGTTATTGGGCGCACCCAGCAAAGCCTGGGCAACTACCGCGAAGCAGGGAACATGTTTAGCCGCGCTCTTGCATTGCGACAGGGCATTGGCCCTGAGGTATCTGTCGAGGTAGCCAAACTTCTGATGTATAAAGGGGACAATGCCCGTCTCCTGGGAAATTATGCAGAAGCCGAACAAACGCTGGAAAATGCGTTGGCGTCAATACAAAAACTTTCGGGTGATCATCGCAGGCTCCGGGCCAATGCCTTGGGGAAACTGGGAAGAGTCATGGTGCTTCAGGGAAAGCATCGACAGGCGCGCCAGCACCTGGCAGAAGCCGCAGAACTTCAATTGGCGATAACCGGCGATATGCACCTCGACTATGCCCAGGCGCTGAATGACCTTGCCTCAGTTGGGTTCGCGGAAGGAAAATACGCCGAAGTAGAAGAAATATTGCGCCGTTCATTGAAGATCAGGGAACAGCTTGGCCCTGAAGATGCCAACACCAACCTTGATCCGGATTATGCAACCAATATCAATAACCTTGGACTGGCTTTGTTTCGTCAAGGAAAAGTGGATGAAAGCGAAGCCAGGCTGAGGCAGGCGGTAGCGTTGCGCCAAAAGATATATCGGCAACCACACCCGGAGCAGGCGCAATCGCTGACCAATCTTGGTCTGCTGCTGAATTCGAGTGGCCGTTCCGACGAAGCAATGCAGTATCTGAAAAAGGCGTTGATTATCAGGAAAGAGGCTTTTGGCGGCAGGCATATGCGGGTTGCAGAATCACTCAACAACCTGGGCATGCTGCATCTGTCCAATGCCAGATTCGCGGAAGCACTGACCCTGTATGAAGAAGCGCTGATCATCACCACCGAGCTATTGGGTTCTGAGCACAGTGCAACCGCCATCGTGCTGAATAACATGGGGCAGGCAAACCTGGAACTGGGGCGCCACAAGACGGCACAGGAACTGTATCAGAAATCGCTGAAGATAAGAGAGCAGACGCTCCCGGCCAGACACCTGCATCTGTCCTACAGTCAAATTGGCCTGGGAAAGGCGCTGGTCGCCAACGGCCAGGCTGAAATGGCGCTAAAATACCTTCGGCCGGGGCTGGAACTGCGTGAAAGCAAGCTTCCCTCTGATCATTGGCTGATCGGGGAGGGACGCCTTGCCCTTGCTCAGGCGCTATACGCCAAAGGCAAGTCGGGCGAGGCGCAACCCCTGGCACAGTCCGCACAAAAGATCCTGACGGACAGGAAAGGACAGGATTTCTACCTCACCCGGCAGGCCAGCCGCTTACTTGAAATCATAAGACACTGAATAAACAAGATTTGTTTATAAATACACCCTTCGCCAAATAATTGCGCCCGGTTTGAGCCAGTTCGTCCCGGAAAGTCGTTTAATACTATAAGACAGTCAGAAATCCCGGCTGCAGATGCTGGCTGCGATTGGTTTGTCTATGGAGAAGGCTATGCCTAAGGAAACCCTGATTAATTGGTCATTCCGGCGAAGGCCGGAATCTATGTGGTTGATTCTACTGGATCCCGGCATTCGCCGGGATGACG
>DTXR01000445.1 GCA_012962365.1 Chromatiaceae bacterium
ATGTTGATGGTGAACATGAACATCAGGTACATCATCATCAGGAAGATGGGGATGCCCAGTGCCCTGTTGAGTACAATGCGATCGATCTTGTCCGAGGTACTGCGTTTGATCTGACTCTTTTTCTTGACGGTGGTGCCGGTCACTTCATTGACAAAACCATAACGGGCGTCAGCCAGGCTGATGTCGATGTCATCACCCAGCGCCTGCTCCGTCTCCGCCTGCAGGGCTGTCACCTTGTCAGCAGTGCCTTCGGGGATCAGGCTCAATGCCAGGGAGTCCCCTTCCAACAGGCGTACCGCAAGCCAGCGGGGATCTGCCCGATGTTCCCCGGCTATGGCGCTGATCTCGGGTACCAGTTGTTCAACTGCCTGCTCGATAGCGGCGGCATAGGTGATTTGTCTTTCAGGAACCGGTTTGTTCTGAGCTGCATCGAGAATCGCGCTTTTCAACGCATCCACGCCCTCCCCGGTTGAGGCAATGACCGGCACGACAGGGCAGCCCAGCTGCTTTTCCAGACCGGCCACATCGATCTCCTGACCCCGTTCCCTGGCTACATCCATCATGTTCAGCGCCACCAGCATGGGAACCTTCATCTCCAGAAGCTGTGAAGTCAGGTAGAGATTACGCTCCAGGTTGGAGGCGTCGACGATGTTGATGATCAGGTCGGCCGTATGTTCCGCCACAAAATCGCGGGCAATCTTTTCATCGATGGATACATGCCCTTCCGAGACGTCGAGTGAGTAAGTGCCGGGCAAATCAACCAACTCAAATTCGGCATCCTGAAAGGTATAGTGACCGATCTTGCGCTCAACGGTGACGCCAGGCCAGTTGCCCACACGTTGTTTGGCGCCGGTCAGTGCATTGAATAGTGTGGTCTTGCCGCAATTGGGGTTTCCCACTACGCCGATTATGAATTTGGTTTTCATCGTTTACTGCCTCTCAATCAGTAACGCTTCTGCCTCTTCTTTACGCAAACTCAGACTGTAACCACGCACCTGAATCTCTACAGGATCTCCCATTGGGGCATAACGGGTTACACTGAATTCAGCACCCGGGGTTAAACCCATGGAAAGGAGTTTCTTGCGATAGGCCTTGCCGCCTTCACCGAAACCAACCACCCGACCGGTTTCGCCAACGGCCATCTCTTTCAAGCTCTCTGACATCGTTCTGGCTCCTGAATTAAAGCTTTTCTGATTCCTTGTATTGCGGGGTCACCCATTCTCTGGTTTTCGATGACGTCTACTGCCGTATCACCATGATCTTTTGCGCCATGCCCGCTCCCAGGGCGATACGGGTCTCTCCCCGAATCACGACCAGATTGCCGCCCTGGTGCTGGGCTACGGTCAGATCACTGCCCACGTTCAGGCCAAGAGAGGTCAGGCGCATTTCCAGCCCTTTTCCTCCGCGAAGCAAAAAAACCCGTACTTGCTCCCCTTCCTGGGCCATTGCCAGAGGGAAGGGCGCCTTATCGCGCTTCTCATTGTCCTGCATCAGACACTCCAAGGTGCTCTGTCCCAAAACCCATCAAAACCCCCGCTTTTCACAATGGATACGGTGAATATACCATTTTGCAATTGCTTTAGCCAGTGACAATCATTCGCATTACGGATTCTCGGAATTGCTCTTTGGATTGAACTGGATCAGAGGCGCCCGGGGAGTACCGGCGTGTCGTGAAGATTTACAATGCGGTGCCTTGCCTCGAATGCACTCGGGGAGGCTGAGGATGATAGGGATAGCTGCCGGGGCGATAAGGTGCAGATTTACAACTTGCTCAGGCGTTCTCAGTTTTACTTGCGTTCGGGTGTGAAGGTCCACCAGGGCAGGGTTTCCCCCGTATCCATGTAATGAATGGCGGAAAGGATGACATCGATGACGCAGGGGTCGTGCTTCTGGTTGGTGGCGGCGCAAAGTTTGTCGTACAGTTCATAGGCGTCGTTTCCGGCCAGTTGCGATGGACGGTCGATGCCGATCAGGCGCAGGTCTGCCGCTATGGCGCAGCCGATATTGGGCAGGTCTTCCAGTCGTGAGGCTGTTGCGGGATCAGCCGGGATGGTTTTCTTCATCGGATTGTTCCGGGGCTGTTCGAACCACTTCCAGCTTGAAATCCTTGATCAAAGCCGCCAGCGCACCGAGAGCGGCAAGCACTGGGGCCATGATGGTGACCGCGCCGCCGACGGCCACGCCAGCGGTCAGGGGGATTTCCAGCAGGCTTTCGCCATCCGGTTTGCGGATGATCAGCCGACGGACATTGCCTTCGGCTACCAGCTCCTTGATGCGATCCACCAGTTCATTTCCGGCGATGAAGATTTCTTCTTTCCAGTCAGTGTCGTTTTTCCGTGATTCGTCGCTCATTGCTTCATTCCCCCGGCTTTGGTGAAAAGCGGATTGTTCAGAATGTTTTATAGTAGCATCCAATCCTATGAAAATTGGTAACTACAACAAGGGCGCCAAAGGCATCCTGCTGATTTTGCTTTTGCTTGCTATGGGCGTGTTGCAGGCGGGCGATCCCGGGTTTTCGGAATGTGGGCTGACCCATCCCCGTCTTTCCCGCGTGATCAACGCGCAATGCCGTGATTTCGAGGTGCCCCTGAATCATGGGGAGCCACAGGGGGAGAAGATCCGTCTGCATGTAGCGGTGATTCCCGCCAGTGGCAAGGCGCCAGACCCCGATCCTTTGTTCTTCTTCGCGGGTGGTCCGGGTCAGTCGGCGGTAGACAGCGCCCCGCTCATGTGGCCGGTGTTCAGCCAGCTCGTCAAGCAGCGTGACATCGTGCTCATCGATCAGCGTGGAACGGGGAAGTCCACGCCGCTGGATTGTCCACAAGACGACGAGTTGGATCTGCTGGCCGATGACGATCTGTTGGTGCAGAAAACCCGGGAATGTCTGGATAGCCTGGCTGCAGACGTGCGTTTTTTCACATCCCGCCAGGCGGTGGAGGATGTGGCGTTCGTGCGGGAAGCCCTTGGCTATGAGCAAATCAACCTCATGGGTGTGTCCTATGGCACGCGCATGGCGCAACTGGTGTTGCGGGAGTACCCTGGCACAGTGCGCAGCATCGTTCTGGACGGGGTCATTCCCCTGGAAACGGTGATCGGCGTGGACTTTGCTGCCAGCCTGCAGCAATCCATGCAGAAATTGTTGCTCAATTGCGGTGCAGGTGCCGCGTGCAGCAAGGCCTTTCCTGATCTGGATCAGGACTGGCATGCGTACCTGCAGCTACCGGTGGATGAGACGCGACAGTTGGAGATCGCTCATCCCCGCACCGGGGAGATGCTCAAGCTGGAGGTGGACCGTCAGTCGCTGGATGCGGCACTGCGCATGCTCAGCTATAGCAGTGAAACTCGCAGCCTGCTGCCTCTGCTGATCCATACGGTGGTGGAAGGTAACTGGCTGCTCATGCTGGGGCAGGCATTGCAGGTGGTGGCATCCCTGGATGGGGAAATGAGTGAGGGTATGCACAACGCCGTGGTGTGCACCGAGGATGTGCCCTATTATGAAAACCTGCCGCCGCCATCCAACAAAGTGCTTGGGCGTTTCCCGCAGCAGATTCAAAAACTGTGCTCTGTGTGGCCCAGAGGTGAAAGCTATCCGGATATCCACAGGCCGCTGCAATCCGCCGTGCCCGCATTGCTGCTCTCGGGGGAGCTGGACCCGGTTACACCCGTGTCCTATGGTGAGCAGGCACTGAAACAGTTTTCCTCCGGACAGCATCTGGTGGTGCCGGGGCAGGCCCACAATGTGCTGCCCCGAGGCTGTGTGCCGCAACTGGCCGCCGATTTCATCGGGCATCTTGCGCTGGAGCCCGGAGACAGCACCTGCGTGCAGGATACTGCCCACCTGCCATTTTTCATCGATAAACTCGGACCGGCACCATGATCGTTGCTCAGGATCTCAAAAAGCACTTTGGTGCGGTAAAGGCCGTGGATGGCGTGAGCTTCGAGATTGCCGATGGCAAGATCACCGGCCTGCTCGGCCCCAATGGCTCGGGCAAGACCACCACCCTGCGCATGCTTTATACCCTGTTGCAGCCGGATGATGGCAAGGTGATTGTGGATGGTGTTGATGCCTGGCAGAAACCCCTGTCTGCCAAGGCGGCCATGGGGGTGGTGCCGGATGCCCGGGGGCTGTACCCACGTCTTACCGCGCGCGAGAACATCGCCTATTTTGGCGAGCTTCAGGGCATCAGCGGCACGCTGTTGATGCGGCGTATCGATGAACTGGCGGAACAGCTGGAGATGCAGGATTTTCTCCACCGCCCCTGCAAGGGGTTCTCTCAGGGACAACGGGCCAAGGTGGCCATCGCCCGGGCCTTCGTGGGCGACCCCAGGAATCTGCTTCTGGACGAGCCCGGCAATGGCCTGGATGTGATGAGTATCCGCGCGCTGCGGCGTTTTCTGCTGCGTCAGAAGGAGCAGGGCAAGGCGATACTGCTATCGACCCACATCATGCAGGAAGTCACCGCCCTGTGTGATGAGGTGGTGGTGATCGCCGGCGGGACAATCCGGGCCGTCGGTACACCGGCGGTGCTGATGGATCAGTCAGGCAGGGACAATATCGAGGATGCCTTCGTGCAACTCATAGGTACGGACGAGGGGATTATGGCATGAAGACCTGGCTGGTCGTATTCCGCAAGGAGCTCAAGGATCTGTTTCGTGACCGGCGCACCATGATCAATATCCTGGTTTTGGGGGCCTTATTGGGGCCGGTGCTGGCCATGGGCATGATGCTGCTGGCGGTGAAGATGATTTCCGGCGAAGCGGAAAAAATCATCGAGCTTCCGGTGCAGGGAGCGGAATACGCGCCCGTGCTGCTGGACTATTTGCGTGCCAGCAAAATCCGGCCAGCAGATGCCGTCGTCAATGCAGAAGTGGCGATACGTGCGCAGGAAGTGGATGCGGTGCTGGTGATCGACAAGGATTTTCCTCAACAGTTGCGCGAGGGGCGCCCGGCCCAGCTGACCCTGCTGTCGGATCATTCCCGGACGAAGACGCAAATCGTCCGGCGGCGTATCGAAGCCGCCATCGAAGGCTATTCAGGCGCCGTGGGCAATCTCCGCCTGAGCCTGCGCGGTGTGGATCCGGCCATCACCCAGGTGATGGTGCTTCATGACCGGGATCTCTCCAGAAAAGGTTCGGATGCACAAATGCTGGCCTTCCTGCCCTATCTGCTGATCATCGGCATCATGCAGGCGGCCATGGTCGTGGCGGCGGATCTCACGGCCGGGGAGCGGGAGCGGCAATCCCTGGAGCCGCTCATGGCCAACCCTGTCGCACCGGAACAGCTCATGGCCGGCAAGCTGGCCACCAATGTGCTCATCAGCCTGGCGGTGTTGAGTCTGTCCTTGGCGGGCTTTGCCGTGGGCACACGGCTGGTCGATCTGGGAGCAACCGGCATCACCTTCAGCCTGGCGTCGATTCCCGTGCTGCTGGTTTTTCTGGTGCCACTGGCTTTCTTTTTCGCCGCCCTTATGAGCTTCGTTGGCGCCTTCGCCCGTACCGTAAAGGAAGCTCAAACCTATCTTGGCCTGCTGGTGCTGGCCGCATTGACGCCTTCCATGATCCAGATGGTGCTGCAAAGCAAGGTGCAGAGCCTGGAATTGCTGCTGCCTATCTGGTCTCACAACTATCTGATAAACGAAGTGCTGCGGGGGGAGCAGCTGGAACTGAGTCAGTGGCTGCTGCCTTCTGCGGGCGCGTTGCTTGTGGGCGGGCTGTTCGCATTGCTGGCGGGCAGGTTATACAGAAAACCCGATTTTATTTTCTGATCGTCTCCAATAGTTTGCGCATCAGGAGAACATGCTGCCTCGAAGTGATGGATCAGCAACGGCAATGCCGATGATTTATCGACTCGTAATCAGCCCAGACCGCCCATTGCGGCATATAGCCGTAAGAAATTGAGCTGAATCAAAAGGAAGCTCACTGTCTCTTGCGTCAGTCCCAGTAAACGACTGTTACGCGAATCGATCTCGGTAACAACAACCTGGCGGGATCAGTTCCCAGCGAACTGGGCGGGCTTGCCAACCTGGAACTGCTCGATCTATAAGAAAATTAATTAACTGGAGAGGCTCCCTCCCAGCTGGGAATGCTCGGCAATCTCAAGGAGCTGAGCC
>DTXR01000446.1 GCA_012962365.1 Chromatiaceae bacterium
GAAACGAGCGCACTTGCGACATGAATGGACTCCTCCCGATGTCCAGAATTCCATGTCCAATGGCCCCAAAGATTTATTCGGCCGTCAGGGGTGATGAGGATTCGATCAAAGTCATACCTTGCAAGTGACCAACGCCACTCGTCGTTTTCAGTTTCATCCTTCCACGCTGGCCTTTCAAGCGGGATCGGATCGCGCCGGTCTGCCAGCCACCCCCCATCCCGACGAGTAAGATCATGGCGGTATAGCCAATTGTGAAACTCATCCTCAGAATCGTCGGGATCGTGATGAACAGGCGTTGTTTCCAGCAACTTCCCGGCTACTACCATCATGGCATGGTATGAGAGATAGAAATGGAGATCATCCACACGCGGATATGAGCCGTGAGAGTGCCATGTCTCCCTATCCCTGAAAATCTTTCGCCGATGGCGCTCATCTTCATCCCAACGGTTTCCAGCAGATAATTTCCAGTCGTTTCTCATCACGCGCAACGCTTCCCGTTCGATACTGGCCTGCGACATGGCAAAGCATCTGCCCAAAGGGGCAAACCAGTATGGACCTATATCGATGCCAAAATAGAACCGATCTTCATCGCCTCCGGCATCAGCATCGACTTCATTATCAGATTTCCCGTTCTCGAAGCGCTGATAGGATTTTGATTCAACAGGCGGGAGCTTCGACACATTAATGACTGACAGCCGTTCTCGCAGATCATCAGCCTGGGACTCTAAGAAACCGACATCCAACAAGGAAAGGATTGTTTTCTTTGCGAATTCCCGAATGAGGACATGAGGTTCGCTGTCGAATGTTAGCTTGATCAAAAAGTTGGCATACGGAGCAACGAGATCTGGACGATCTCTCGCGGCACGGGCCAATCCGATCAATAGCCATTGTCGTGCGTGCAGCTCATAGAAGTGCAGGCGGGCATCATAAAATGCGTCGGCTGATCCTCCGTTCGCCAGCATGATGAGATGATCAAGGACTTTTTTGTGCCCAAGGGTGCATAGTGCGCGGACTACATGCGCAGCTTCCCAGCGCAAACTTGCCCGTGGAGCTGCAAGGCAACTCCAGATATAACCGGCAACTGAGCCTTCAATTTCGGATGGAGGTTCAAGCCGTGATGACCACGGGCCATCGCCATCGGTATCC
>DTXR01000447.1 GCA_012962365.1 Chromatiaceae bacterium
AACACTCAGGGAATGCCGTCAACGCCTTCCTATAATGCCTTCGCAGAAATCGATTGCCTGACCCTTTTTCAACTCTAGCAGATCAGGAGACACAACATGAACCCCTTTGCTGATTTCGCCGCCATCATCGGTATCGACTGGGCAGACCGCAAACACGACCTTTGCCTGAAAACCTTTGGCTTCGATGCGTTGGAATATTCCATCCTTGAGCACAAACCCGAGGCCATTGAAGACTGGGCCAATGATCTGCGGGTGCGCTTTAACGGAAAGCCGGTGGCTGTCTGTATCGAGTCCCGCAAGGTGCCCCTCATTCATGCTCTGCTCAAGTACGATTTCCTGGTGCTCTTTCCGGTCAACCCGCAGACCTTGTGTCGTTACCGCCGGGCCTTGACACCTAGCCGGGCCAAGGATGATCCTTCCGATGCCCGGTTGCTGCTGGATCTGGTATTACGTCATCCGGATCAGTTCAAACCCTGGCAACCGCAAAGTGCGCAAATGCGTACCTTGGCGCAGCGGGTGGAACATCGCCGGACCCTGGTGGCGGATCGTGTGCGCACCACCAACCGTCTGACGGCGGCCTTGAAGCTGTATTATCCCCAAGTCCTTGATTGGTTTGAGGATAAGGCAACCCTGGTATTCTGCGAGTTCGTGGAGAAATGGCCGACGCTCGACGCCGCGAAACGCGCCAGAAAAACCACCCTGGAGCGGTTTTTCCATGAACACAACAGCCGCTATCCCAGGGTCATCGAGGAACGAATTCAGGCTATCAAGTCGGCGATTCCGCTGACCACTGATCCCGGTGTTATCGAGCCCAACCGACTGATGGTGGTCGCTCTGGTTCACCAGCTGGCGCTGTTGCTCGGACATATCGACTACTTCGATGAGAAGATCACCGAATGCTTTGCCAATTTCGATGATGCCGATCTGTTCCGCAACCTACCGGGGGCGGGTAAACAGCTGGCACCCCGCCTCCTGGTCGCTTTTGGTGAAGACCGTTCCCGCTTTGCTTCTGCACAGGCGCTGGGCTGCTATGCGGGCATTGCCCCGGTCACCGAGCGTTCGGGTAACAAGTCCTGGGTTCACTGGCGATACAGTTGCCCGAAATTCCTGCGCCAATCCTTCATCGAATGGACCAACCAGACGGTGCGCTTTTCCTTCTGGGCGAGGGCCTTTTACAAGGCCCAGCGGGAGAAAGGAAAGACCCACCAGATGGCCATTCGTGC
>DTXR01000448.1 GCA_012962365.1 Chromatiaceae bacterium
ATCAGTGCTGGGAATGCTATTCCTGCATCAAGATCTGCCCGCAGAACGCTATCGAAGCGCGTCCCTACGCCGATATCGTACCTCTGGGTGCTTCCGTACAGCCGCTGCGCGGTACTGATTCCATTATGTGGACCATCAAGTTCCGTAATGGCACCATGAAGCGTTTCAAGTTCCCGATCCGTACTACTCCGGAAGGTTCTATTGATCCTTATGGCAACAAGCCTGAAGCTGATATTGCCAAGATCTCCGAAGCTGGATTCTTCAACCACATGGAGCAAAATGGCTACCGTGCGGGCGATCCCAGCGAACTGATCTGCAAGTAACCATTGTTACTGATCATTAGAATTTAATCTTTCAAGTATAGAGGTAATTAAAATGGCTGAATTCGGTAATCCCGATGTAGTCGAAGAAGAGGTGGATATCCTCATCATCGGCGGTGGTATGGCTGCTTGCGGTACCGCATATGAAATTGGCCCCTGGGTCGAAGCCGCGAAGAAAGAAGGCGTTGACATCTCCGTCAAGCTGGTTGACAAGGCTGCCATGGATCGTTCTGGTGCTGTTGCCCAAGGTCTGTCTGCAATCAACACCTATATCGGCTCTGAGCAAGATCCTGCGGACTATGCCCGCATGGTTTCAAACGACCTGATGGGTATCACTCGTGATGACCTGGCTTACGATCTTGGCCGTCACGTTGACGAGTCTGTACACCTGTTCGAAGAATGGGGTCTGCCTATCTGGAAACTGGACGAGAACGGCGAGCGTTTCGACGGTTCAAAAGGCATGACACCTCTGAAGGACGGCGGTACCCCCGTACGTTCCGGTAAGTGGCAGATCATGATTAACGGTGAATCCTACAAGTGGATCGTGGCTGAAGCTGCGAAGAAAGCACTGGGCGTGGATAACATCCAGGAGCGTATCTTCATCGTCAAGCTGGTCAACGACAAGAACGACAAGAACCGCGTTGCCGGTGCTGTCGGTTTCTCCACTCGTGAAGACAAGGTTGTTGTTTACAAATTCAAGGCCTGCCTGCTGGTAGCCGGTGGTTGTGTAAACATCTTCCGTCCCCGTTCTGTTGGTGAAGGTCAAGGCCGTGCCTGGTACCCGGTATGGAACTCCGGTTCCACCTACTCCATGGCTGCTGAAGCCGGTGCCGAGCTGACCCTGATGGAAAACCGCTTCGTACCTACCCGTTTCAAAGACGG
>DTXR01000449.1 GCA_012962365.1 Chromatiaceae bacterium
CGGGGCGGGAGACCAGCTCAGTGGTTTCCCTTCAGTCTTCATCACCGGTTTCAATTTCACCGGACCAGCCCGCTGCCATGGCCTTTTTCATGGCATCGCCGTGGATATGCTGGTGACGTTCGAACAGCTCCGGCGGCAGGTTGCTCACCAGACAGCCGTACTTGTCCCATTCGGCATTGACCTGCTGTAGCAGGGCATCGATGCGCGGCAGGGTCCAGCCTTCACAGGTCTCTTCTTCGTTCAACAAACCGAAGACCCAGGCATCTCGGATCAATTTGCCAATGGTCGTCATGCCACCATTGATGTCCTTGTGGATGCCAACATAGGTATCGGGTTTCTTGCTCATAGTGACGTTCGGCAGCGAGAGGAAACGAGCGGGTTGCCTTTCCCGTCAGGAACGGGAAAGGCAACGACGATCGGGATCAGCCGTTCGGCTTAATCTCGCCGCGGTAGATGACCATTGCAGCGCCGGCCGACTGGGCGAAGTTGTCGAAGCCCAGCAGGCGAACGTGGTTGTTCGGGTGCGCCTGGTGGCAGGCCTCGACTTCCTTGAGGATGGCGTCGACATCGGTTTCACCGAACATCGGCAGCTTCCACATATACCAGTAGTGGCCGTTCGCATTTTCGGGCTCGGTGTGTTCGATGCCGGGATTCCAGCCCTTGCTGACGATATATTCGATCTGCTTGCGGATCTCCTCGTCACTCATCGATTCCAGGTACGAGAAGGTCTCGAACTTGCGGCTGGAAGGATCACTGAGGCTCGATTGATAATCTTGCATGGTTATAAGCTCCTAATAAATCTTGGGTCTTGGCCATTCTGGCAGCGCACCTGGGGTGCGCTGCCAGGAACGGTTTACTTGTGGGCAACGTCCAGCTTGTCGACGGTGTCGAACTCGAACTTGATCTCTTTCCAGGTCTCCATCGCGGCCGCCAGCTCGGGGCTGTGCTTGGCTGCGGCGGTGAGGATGTCCTTGCCTTCCTTCTCGAGTTCACGGCCTTCGTTGCGGGCCTTGACGCAGGCTTCAACCGCGACACGGTTGGCTGCGGCGCCTGCCGCGTTGCCCCACGGGTGACCCAGGGTGCCGCCACCGAACTGGAGCACGGAATCGTCACCGAAGATGCTGACCAGCGCCGGCATGTGCCATACGTGGATACCACCGGAAGCAACCGGGAGTACACCTGGCATCGCGCCCCAATCCTGGTCGAA
>DTXR01000450.1 GCA_012962365.1 Chromatiaceae bacterium
ATATATATGGAGCCGGTGACAGGAGTTGAACCCACGACATCCTCATTACAAGTGAGGCGCTCTACCAACTGAGCTACACCGGCATGGGCTGCGTATTTTACAGCTTGTCAGTGGCCAGTCAAAGCCTGTTTGCAAACTTTTTTCTCCACAACGGCATTCGCCGGCAGCTTTTGTGACTGGATTTTCTGTAGGGCTTCATCGCTGACTCCCGAAAACAATACCCAGTAAACCCGGGCGTTTTTCTGCTTTGGAACGACAACCGGCTCAAATCCTTTCTCGCGAATGTTGTCTGCATACCGCTGCGCATAACGTTCCTGTGTGTACAGGCCCATAGAGATGGCATTTTTGTGTTCACCTTTGCGCATCAACCACAGGTCTTCGAATCCCGCTTTCCGCAGTCGATTCAGCATAGCTTCAGCGCTGGCCGTATCAGGCATTTCGGGAATCATCACCCAATAGCCTACTGTTTCTTTTCCCGGTCGGGCCGCTATACGGGCCTCTGCATCGTTCGCGGAAAGCGTGCGCCGATAGCCTTCGGCCATATTTCTGCTGCGAATGGGCCCCAGCTCGCCGCAATAGGCAAGCATCGCTTCATTTTCTGATGTTTCGTCAATATCCGGAACTGCCACAGCCTCAACCTGAGGTTCGGGTTCAGGTTCAGGTTCAATTGCCAACGCTGTTCCGGTCTCACCTGTTTGTTCGGTTTCAGGCGCAGCCAGAGATGCCGGTTCCGGTGCTGGCGACCCCGCCTTTTCCGTCGGGCTGCCTGCTTCTGATGCATCCGATTGCATCTCAGTTTCCACTTCTGCCTTTTCTTCAGCAATTGGCTCATTTACCAGCCGTATCTGGCCAAAATCCGGTTTGGTGGTTTGCGGTGGCACAGGGGTTGCCCTGCTCCTGTCCCCATACTGAATCCAAAGAAAGAGCACCGCATTGAGTGCGATCAGTATCCCCAGCAGCAGGCGTGTCATGAGCTGTGTTCTCTAGCGTACAAGCGTATTCCCTCTAGCACCAGTGCATCACGGCGCTGATAATCGATTTGCATCAATGGTTCAATCAATTCTACCTCACCTCCGGTCAGAATCAGCCCCGGGTCGCAGATACCGGCAGCCTGCATGCGTTCGATGGATTGCTCGATCAGCGCAACAATGCTCTTACCCGTACCCAGTTCGATGCAGGAGGCTGTGCTGTCGCCCCATTCCCGACTGGCATCGATCCCGTGTCTTTGCATTTCGATAGCCGTATTCTGCAGCAGCGCCCGCTGCATGGTTTTCACACCGGGCAGGATATAACCACCCAGGTGCTGCCCCCGGCTGTTCACCACATCCAGCGTAACCGCGGTGCCACAATCCACCACACACACGCCATCGGGACAAGAGCGGTAGGCGGCTATCATCGCTGCCCAGCGATCCACCCCCAGTTGCTGCGGTTGCTCATAGCCACAGGTCAGGCCACAGCATGCCGCCGTCACCTTCATCACCTGGGGAGACAGGCCCCAGGCTTTGGTCAGCCATGCTGCCAATGCTTCTTCAACCGCCCTGTCGGCGACCGATGCAACCCATACCTGTTCGGGCCTGTCTGACATTTTCCAGGCGGCGGCAAACGTGTCTCGCAAAGAGGCCTTCTTGTAATCTGCTGCCTGCATGGAAGAACAACCCTGCCGGTTTTCCCGCATCCACTTGATACGGGAATTGCCCAGGTCGATATACAGCTTCCCTGTCATTTCAGACCTGTCCCCGCAAGCTGACTTCTCCCGAATACCAGATTTGCCTGCCGGCAGCCCCCTCTAACACCAGACCTCCCTGATCATCCAATCCCGTATAAATGCCCGTGATCGTGCTGCTACCCGTCATAAGCGTCACCTCCTGACCCAGGTAGATATCATACGCGTTCCAGGTTTCCATAAAGGGCGCCAGGCCTCGTTGCTGATAGATAACACAGGTCTGCAGCAGGGCATCAAGCAGCTTACCGACAAGACGGTTACGCCCAGGAAGAGTATCGAGGCAGGCCGACAGGTCTGTCCAGGGTTGATCGATGTCCTGGGCCGCCGATGCCGGCAATCGGATGTTGAGGCCCAGGCCGATGATCGCCTGGCAGGGGCCTTCCATTTCACCACCGGCCTCCACCAGTATGCCAGCAAGTTTTTTTCCGTGGATATGAATGTCATTGGGCCACTTCAAACCATGACTCCGCAACCCCAGATCTGCGAGCACCTGGGCCACAGCCACACCGACGGCAATGCTCAGGCCTGCCAAATCTGCAATACAAAGATCGAATCGCCATGCCAGGGAAAGATAGACATTACTACCGAACACAGATACCCACTGCCTTCCCCTGCGGCCACGCCCTGCCGTTTGATATTCTGAAACACAGGCATGGCCGCCATGCAGATGGGGGCTGCATTGATCTGACAGAAAAGCGTTGGTGGAGGCAATGACCGGCAACACTTGCAGATCCACGAGACGGGGCTGCAATTCAGGCTGAACACAGCGCCGGATGGCTTCTTTGTCGAGAAGTTCCAGTGGCGTGATCAGCCGATGGCCTTTGCCTCTCATGGATTCGATATCAATCCCGGGAAAAGCAGCCAGACGCCGAATGCGCTTCCAGATTGCTGCACGAGTAATACCGAATTGTATGGCCAATGCCTCACCGGAATGAAACCGGCCATCTGCCAGTACGCCCAGCAGGGCGTATTCCTCGTCATTCATCGCTGATGCAACCAGTTGCGCCTACGCGCAAGCTGACTTTCCGAGCATTGGTCTTCAGGCATCAGCCACAGCTCGCAGGTATCCCGCGCGGCCAGCTGTACGGGAAGAGAAAAGACCATGAGTTCATCCCGACGAAAGGCATGAATCTGTACCTCCCTGCCTTTTTCGAACTGTCCGAGCACCCCGTCCAGGTTCTTGGCGGTGACCTGCAGGCCATCGATGGCGATCACCCTGTCACCCGCAGACAATCCGGCATTTTGCGCCGCACCACCGTCGTAAACCTGAAGCAATTCCACGAAATCACCCTTCTGGCGGTACCGGGCACCCAACACAGGCCTGGCCTCCGGCATTTCGGCACCGTCACCAACGCCACCCCAGTCTTCCTGACTTTTTGTCGGGCGCAACCGGTAACCGATTCCCAGTGAGGAAAACCAGCTTTCCAGCGGCAGATCCTCCGTGCCATGTACGGCCTGCTCAAAAAATGCGGACAGATCGGCATCGGCCAGTCGATCGGCCAGTCGCTCCAGATCCGACTCGGCGACCCCGATATCATGCGTGCCAAATTCCTCCCAAAGCCTGCGCATGAAATCGTCCAGGGACAATCTGTCCCCGCTCCGATCTCTCAGAACCATATCCAGGCCGAACGCCACCAGCGCGCCCTTGCTGTAATAGCTGATGATCGCATTGGGCGCATTCTCGTCCTGCTTGTAGAACTTGGTCCAGGTGTCGAAGCTGGATTCAGCTACCGACTGGCGGAACCGCCCGCTGCTGCGCATCACCCTGGTAACCGTCTGTGCCACCAGATCCAGATAATCATCGGGCTGGATGCAGCCCGTGCGCACCAGGGCAAGATCATCGTAGTAGCTGGTGATCCCCTCGAATGCCCACAGCAATTCGGTGTGCACTTCGCAGGACAGGTCCGCCTGCTTGAGCAGTTGGGGACGGATGCGCTTCACATTCCATAAGTGGAAATATTCGTGGCTGCACAATCCGAGATATTTGATATACCCTTTGCCGGGTTGCTTCATGCCTTTGGCAGGCAAATCATCCCGCTCACACAGAAGCGCCGTCGAATCCCTGTGCTCCAGCCCGCCATAACCCTCTCCCACGACCATGGTCAGAAACAAATAGCTGTCTACCGGAAGCTCCCCGAATAACGCGGCATGACAAGCACATATTTTCTGCAAATCCCGGGCAATACGTTCTCCATCAAAGCGGCAGCGCCCGCTGAAAACCATGCGATGCGGCTTGCCCTCCACGGGAAAATTCAGCTCCTGAAACTCGCCCATTTCCACGGGGCAATCGACAAGATGCGAATAGGATTCGGCGCGATAGCTCCCGAACCCCTGGGGATCGATTGATTTCACAGGCAGGCTGGTGGCCAACTTCCAGGACAGAAAAGCATCTCCCACTGGTCTTTCAATAATCACCAGCAACGGTCTGGCTTCCTGTCCGACAACCTGCAAAAAAACACTGGTGCCATTGAAAAAACCGTGGGTGGTGTCGAGGTGTGCGCCCCGGACTGACAGATCCCAGCAATAGACATCATATTCCACCGCTAGGACACCGGAAACCGGCTCGGCCTGCCAGGTGTGCTTGTCCAGTTTGAAAATATTCACCGGTCTACCTTCACTGGAAGCCTTTATAGAGACAATATTCTTCGCAAAATCCCGGATCATATAGCTGCCGGGTATCCAGGCTGGAAGCGAAAGGCGTTGTCCCGTCACTTCGGGCAGGCCGACGATCAGGGAGACCCTGAACAGATGGGCATGAAGCGAAAACGGTCGAATAGTGTAAACGATGGTATTTTTCATCAAGCGGGGAGAAAAGCCGAAGAAAGTTTGTCCATTCTACTACAGCAAGAAAAACCGTTCGTGGCTCAGACTGTTCACATACAGGTGACTGCAAGCTGTCAGATATTCAGGAAAATGCGAAAACCTGCTTATTTTTTTGCCTGCACGGCCGCTAAGATAGTGACATTGATTCATCAGGAAAAAAACAAAATGCGTCGCTCCAGAACAGTTCTCCTCATTGCCCTGCTGGGACTCTCGACAGCAACTCTCGCTTCCGAATTCCTGTTCAGCTTTCCTGCGGAGAAAGTCGACAATACAAAAGCTGCTGCAAGTCAAGGTTCCCTGGCAAAATGGGCGGTTCAATTGAGCAATGGAATCGAACAACGGTTGGAAAAAGGTAAAACACTTTCTTTATCACTCCCGGGTAACCGCTATATAGACAGTGAAATCAGGGAAATCCTTCCTCATGCAGGATTGATCCACGATGCGCCAATCGATGAAACCCGTATCGCCAACCTGAAATCTGGTCATGGCAGCGTGGAAATCTACCTGCAAGACGGGACAATCACTGGCATGCTGGTGCTGGACATGTCACGCAACGAAGTTTTCAGGGCAAGATTTGATGCTTCCGGCGCCGGTGTATTGATTCAGGAAAACCCCGACGAATATTACTGTGTTCGGTATCCTGCGGTTATACCAGCGACACAAGATGCTGCTCCCGAAATTGCAAACACCGCGCCCATACCTGACCTGGAGACCCTGAAGCATCTGCAGAGCAAACCCGGTGTTGCCAATATTCTATACATCAATTACTGGGGAGGAAGTTATACAGGCACCGCATGGAATAACGGGAATACCATCGACTACACCCCTTTTAGCCAGGATAGCGATACTGCAAACTTTAGCGACCAGGAACGTCATGACATGTGGCTGGCATGGGCTGAAACAGCCGAAGACTATGCACCCTTCAATATCAATGTCACTACCGATGCTGACGTTTATGCCGCCACCCCCGAAAATCAAAGAGTTCAGATTATCGCCACAACCACATCAGATTGGTACGGGAACGCCGGTGGAGTTGCCTATGTCGGTATTTTTGGCTGGGGTGACCAATACGGAACCGGCTGGGTCTGGAACAAAGGGCCTTCCTCACTGGGGATGACTATTTCTCATGAATCCGGGCACCAAATGGGCTTACATCATGATGGCAACCCAACGCATGAATATGAATCTGGCCATGGAAGCTGGGGACCCATAATGGGCGGCCCTTTTGGCAGATCCTATGCTCAATGGAGCAAGGGAGAATATCCGGATGCGGTCATCAAGAAGGACGACGGTATCCAGGAAGATGATCTCGTAATCATTCGCAGCGCCGTGGGAGAATTCGCCGATGAAGCAGGAGACAGTTCGGCCAGCGCGGTGCAGCTGGCTCTACCCGTCATTGAAAAAACGGGCATACTGCGCCCTGAAGGGCTGGGAAAAGACATCGACGTGTACAGCTTTGATTTATCCTCTCCTGCTTCAGTCAAAGTTCGAATTGGTCCTCCGCTGGGCATTCAGGGGGAATCAATGGGGACCAGCCTGTCTCTCAACGCACAACTCGTGGACGAAGCGGGCGGTGTGATATCCAGTCTCTCACCCTCTAGCCCGCCACCAAGCAACGTCCTCCAGGAAACCCTGTCACTCGACGCCGGACGTTACGAACTCATCCTAAAACCCTTGTCTTACGACCCGAACTGGAATACGGGTTTTGGCGAGTATGCCAACGGTGGTTATTACTCTATTACCATAGAAAAGGAACGTGGCCCCGATCTCGTTACCTCCGCCAAAATAACAAACCGGCAGATCATCTCCCCAGGGCAGGACGTTACCCTTGTTGCAACAATCAGCAATAGGGGTGATATCGAAGCATCGGCCACAACGCTTCGATACTATGTCGCCGACTCTCCCAGCGTTACCCAAAATAACCTGGAAGCCCCGGAAACACAGCAGATAGATGCCTTGACCCCGGGTGCTGCCATCGATATACCACAGTCTCTGGCGATTTCTCCAAACCTTTCTGCCGGTCATCATTGGGTAGCAGGTTGCGTCGATCCTGTATCCGGTGAGTCGCAAACGACAAACAATTGCTCCAAAGGAGTAGAAGTCGTAATAGCAACAGGCACATGCGACGCAGCTAAATTCTCTGTCAATCAACAAAGGTATGCTGATTACCATTTTCTAAAATCTGAAACAGCCGTTTTTGTGTCTGATAGCTAGGTAGAGCGAAATGGCGAATTGTATATTGAATCCCCTGCCGTCCACCTTGGAGCAGAAAACACTTACTTTTCAGTTGAAAAAGGAGCTGTATTGTCTGTGGTTTCAATTACACCCAGTTGCCCCTAACGCAGTGTTTGGTTCTGCTTGATCCAAGCACATTCCCACGGTTTTCCGACATGGAATAGCACCAGCTGGGAAGCTCGCAGATTACCTGGTTTCAAGCCTGCCTTCGACCTTGGGATAAGTATTGAGAGATCCCAGTCGTTAAAATCCACTCTGTCTTTGGCAACCTGTTAGTGCCCCCGCCATTCTGATCGCTGAGCACTACGCAACAACATCGCCAGCTGGTTACTGCTCCGTAACTATATCCCCTACGACCGGACGCCGCGCACGGAGGCCTGGCTTGCTTCCTCCCTACTGGCTGAAAACCTGTGCAGCCTCACGGCAATGAAGAGTACCAGCCTTCGCTTCGCTTTCCTTGGCTGGTAGAATTTGCATCGACGCTGAGCTATTGCGGACTGGCATCATGCGACGACAATAAATATCTGTAGAAAAGAAAAAGCCCTGACTGCTTGCGCAATCAGGGCTTTTGGAATAAATGCCTGGCAGTGACCTACTTTCGCATGGGGAAGCCCCACACTATCATTGG
>DTXR01000451.1 GCA_012962365.1 Chromatiaceae bacterium
GCAGGTGAGCACGGGGGCAAAACCCCGTCGGTTCAGAAACACCATGGCCTGCCTGCCCTGGTTCAGCGTGTTTGCCAGCGCCTGCAGCAGCAAGGGTGACAGTCCTCCCGTCAGCCGCTGGTTGCGGATATCGATGAGCTGCATGTCCGGGGCGCGGGCTTTCCCCGCCCGGCGGGTGAGCTTGAGCCAGGTGTAACGGCCATCGATGGCATTTTTCAGGCTTTCCAGAGAGGGCGTGGCTGAACCGAGCACGACCGGGCAGTTGGCGCGCCGCGCTCTGACCAGAGCCATGTCCCGGGCGGAATAACGGAAGCCTTCCTGCTGTTTGTAGGAGCTGTCGTGCTCCTCGTCCACCAGTACCAGGCCGAGGTTGGGCAGGGGTGCAAGCACGGCGGAGCGGGTGCCTAGAACGACTTTGGCCTGGCCTCTGGCGGCCATCAGCCAGGCCTGCTCCCGCTCCCGGTCGCTCCTGCCGGAATGCAGCACCGCCAGCGGCCCGGGCAGGCGTTTTTCCAGGCGGCTGACGAGCTGGGGGGTCAGGGAGATCTCGGGAACCAGCAGGAGCACCGTTCGGCCTTTGTGCAAAACCTGTTGTGCAAGTTGCAGATAAACTTCGGTCTTGCCGCTGCCGGTCACGCCGTCCAGCAGGAAAGCGCCGTAGCGGCTGAGATGGGCGGAAACGGTCTCGATGGCGCCGACCTGCTCGGGTGCCGGTTCATAGGACGGTGGCGCTATGCGATTATCGGTGAGGTCTGCCGGGCCCAGTGCGATAAGCTTCTTGGTCTGCAAAGCACGCAAGGGGGCATGGGGGTTGTGGAAACTTTCACGCAGCGCACTCATGCTGGCGCTTCCGCCGCGGGATTTCAGCCAGTTCAGCAACGCCCATTGCCGGGGTGCCCGGCGCTCCAGTGCGGCGAGCACATCTGCATCCGGCTCCAGCAGCCTTATCCGATCCTTGCGGGGAGCGAGGGGTGGCTTGCCTTTGCGCAACCGTACCGGTAGTGAGGACAGCAGCACTTCTCCTTCGGGATGGTGGTAATAGCCTGCCACCCAACGCAGGAAATTCAGGTGCTCTGCGTCGATCAGCGGGGCATCGTCGAGCACCTTCCGGGCAGCCCGCAGGCGGTTCCGTGCAATGGCGGTTTCGTTGCCGGTGTCCACCAGAATGCCGCAGCGCTCAGTCCGGCCGAAGGGCACCAGCAGGCGCCGGCCCGGCTGTAGGTCATGAAGGCCGGTATTTTGAGGTGGCAGATAGTCGAACAGCCCATAGACAGGTGCTGGCAGGGCAATGCGCAGAATCAGGGGCATTTGCTGGCGGCGGCCTGTGGATAACTTTGTGAATAATATGCTGATAGGGCGGCTATCTGCCTGAAAAACCGATGGATTTCCGTTGTTGTCAAAATGCGCCGAAAAGGATGTAAATCTATTATATTCAATGGGTTATGCTGTGATGTGAATGTTGTGATCTGCGTACCGGACAGGAGGCATCTTACCGTATACATCGTTGTGTATAACAATATCCTAATATACTTTTTTGGCGGGTGATGTCATGCACGTGCGCTGGCGTAGATGCTGTGCCTGTTGATAATCCACACTTCACTCCGTATTATCCTGCCATGATCCCGCCCAAGCCGAATGCCGATATGCTGATCTCTGCCCGCATCGCCCGACTTTTCGTGGTGCTCATTCTAGCACTGCAAATGGTCGCTTGTTCTTCCACCAAGCTGGCCGAA
>DTXR01000452.1 GCA_012962365.1 Chromatiaceae bacterium
GCATCGCCAATATGGAATTCATCCAGTTTCACCCCACCTGTCTCTATCACCCTGAGGCCAAATCCTTTCTGGTTACAGAGGCCGTACGCGGCGAAGGCGGTATCCTGGTGCTGCCAAATGGCAAACGTTTCATGGATGCTTATGACGAACGAGGCGAACTGGCCCCCCGGGATATCGTTGCCCGCGCCATCGACAACGAAATGAAGCAACATGGCCTGGACAGCGTCTTTCTGGATATCAGCCATCGGGATGCCGATTTCATCCGTGCCCACTTCCCGACCATTTACGCCAAGTGCCTGGAACTGGGCATCGACATCACCAGAGACCCCATCCCTGTAGTACCTGCGGCGCACTACACATGCGGCGGCATCTGGACCGACAGAAAAGCCCGCACCGACATCCAGGGCCTGTATGCCGTAGGCGAAACAGCTTACACGGGTCTGCATGGCGCCAACCGCATGGCCAGCAACTCACTGCTGGAATGCCTGGTTTTCAGCGAGCTGGCCGCCGAGGATATCGCCAGGGAATTGCAACAGGAAGCCGCTTCCCCTCCCTCACCGCCCCCTTGGGATGAAAGCCGGGTGACCGATTCTGACGAAGCGGTGGTCGTTGCCCACAACTGGGATGAACTGCGGCGCTTCATGTGGGATTACGTGGGCATCGTGCGCCGCAACAAGCGCCTCGCCCGGGCGCAACGGCGCATCAACCTGCTACAGCATGAGATCCGCGAGTACTACAGCAACTTCCGCGTCACCAACGATCTACTCGAACTGCGCAATCTGGCAGACGTTGCCGAGCTGATCATTCTCTCCGCCATGCGCCGCAGGGAAAGCCGTGGCCTGCACTTCAACCGGGACTATCCCTGGCAGGACGAGAACCAGCGCCGGCCCACGATCCTCATTCCCGACAACTACGTAGCCAGCGACAGGAACAGAACATGACAGACATACTCATCGCCGATTACCACAACCCCCTGCACCGGAAAGCTGTCATTGATCTGCTGGACGACTATGCCCGTGATCCCATGGGTGGTGGCGAGCCTCTGAGCGCTCAAACCCGAGAAACATTGATCCCCGCGCTGATCGCACAACCTGGCGCCTTTAGCATCCTGGCTTTCGATGGCGATAAACCTGTGGGACTGGTGAACTGTTTCCAGACGCTGTCTACCTTCAAGGCCAGACCCCTGATCAATATTCATGATGTGGCCGTGAAAGAAAGCCACCGCGGCAAGGGCATCAGCACACGGATGTTGCACAAAGTTGAAGAAGTGGCTCGCCAAAGGGACTGCTGCAAGCTCACCCTGGAAGTGCTGGATGGCAACACCATCGCCCAAAATGCCTACAGAAAGCTGGGGTTCAGTGGATACGAACTGAATCCGCAGCTGGGAAAAGCTTTGTTCTGGGAAAAGAAGCTGCCAGCCTGACGAGCTTTGCTACCGCGCCAGCAGAGAACGGTCTTTCAAACGCCCGTTTTCTGACATGGCGACCGCGATACCCCGGGTCTGGGGAAAATTGGCAAGCACGATCATGCAGATTACGGTGATCGGCACACTGAGAAACATACCGGTCACGCCCCACATCTGCCCCCACAGGGAAAGCGCGAGAATTACCACCAGCGGACTCAGGTTCAGAGACGAGCCCATGAGCCGTGGTTCGAGCACATTGCCGATCAGCACCTGCACCGTACCCAGGGAAACCAGCAGGGTGACAAAAGGCCCGAAAGTATCGAACTGCACCAGCGCCAACGCGGTCGGCAGCAACACGGCGATCATGGAGCCAATGGTGGGAATGTAGTTGAGCATGAAAATCAGCAGCGCCCAGAATGGCGCATAATCCACCCCGACCCACAACAGGATGACATAGCTGATTATCCCCGTCAGCGCACTGACCATGGTCTTGATATACACATACTGGCGGATCTGAACCTGTATGGCATCGAGCATCTGATTGACCCTCCTGCGCCGGTCGGCATCGGGAAACATGATGCGCAGTTTGATACCGAAGTAGCGTTCCTCGAGAAGCAGAAAAGCGACATAGATCGCCACCAGCCCCGCGTTGCCGGCTAACCCCATGATGGCCGCTGCGATGCTGCTGATGATGCCACCCAGATCCAGGTCATCTGCCCAGTGCTGAATGGCTGGCGCCACATGCACGCCGGTCAGGGATGCAAGGCGATCGAGAATCTTGCTGACATTGTGCTGATAGCTGGGCGCGGCGGCTTTCACCTGTTCCACCGTATCGCCGATCATCTGCACCATGCCGCTGAACAGCAGAACCACGACCACCAACGACAAAAATACGCTGACATGATGAAAGGGCTGTATGCCGCCAATTTCGATCTTGCGGATTTGCAAGGCGATGGCATCGATAACGTACCAGATGATCAGTGCGATGGCGAAAGGCACCAGCAGGGGCTTACCGACCACCAGCAGGGCAATGGCCGCCGCGATACTGACAATGATGGCTATAATGCGCTGTGGCACTTATCCCTCCCCCCTGGAAGCGACAAGCATCGCCAGATCCGAAACTTCACTGGCTGCGGCGCTGACCACCCCGTCTTCCCGGTAGTAATGTATCTGCAGTTCCCTGAACAGATGCAGCAGCTCATTTCTTTCGAGGCGCCAGTCAGGGCTGGTGGGACCTCTGTCCAGATACACATCCTGGACAAAGGTCTGGTAAAAAATCCGGCCGCCGGCGCGCAATGCCTGTATCAGCTGAGGAACAATTCTGCGTTCAAGAAAGAATGATACCAGGATCAGGTCGAAGCTATCTGCTTCCGGCGGATGGGCAACTACATCTCTCGTCTGGGCAATGACCCTAACCCCCTCTTCCCGGGCCTGTTCTTCCAGGCGCTCCAGGGCGACGCCGGAAAAATCCCAGGCATGGGTTTCCAGCCCCGATCGTGCCAGAAGCAGTGCACTGGCGCCCCGGCCACAGGCCAGGTCCAGCGCCTTGCCGGAGGACGGCAATAGGTGTTGATTTCTGAGCAATACCTGAGCAGGCGAGCCCTGCGTTTCAGCTTCCCTGTGCCGCTGATCCCATTTACTCAGATGACTGTCCGGATTCAAAGAAGCTTCAGCCCCCGGGCAAGATCCGCCTGTATGTCGGCAACATCCTCCAACCCCACCGATATGCGGATCAGGCCCTCTCCGATCCCTGCTTCAGCCCGCTGCTCAGGCGTGAGACGCCCGTGAGTGGTGCTTGCAGGATGGGTAACCGTACTCTTGGTATCCCCCAGATTGGCCGTGATGGACAGCAGCCGGGTCGCATCGATCACTTTCCAGGCCGCAGCCTGACCACCGTCCACTTCAAATGAAAGCATTCCCCCGGGCAGCTTCATCTGGCTGTCGGCCAGCGCCTTCTGGGGATGGCTGTCCAGCCCGGGATAATGCACCTTGCTTACCTGAGGCTGCTCCTGCAACCAATGGGCAAGTTCTGCCGCATTGGCTGAGTGGGCTTTCATGCGCAGATCCAGGGTCTCCAACCCATTCAGGAACACCCAGGCATTGAACGGGCTCATGCTGGGGCCAGCCGTGCGCAGTACGCCATAGACTTCTTCACCCACGTTTTGTTCATCACCCACGACGGCGCCGCCCATGCAGCGCCCCTGGCCATCCAGGTATTTGGTAGCGGAATGGATTACGATATCCGCGCCAAGATCCAGGGGCCGTTGCAGCGCCGGCGTACAGAAACAATTGTCCACCACCAGCAGGCAATCGTGCTCATGCGCAAGATCCGCCAGCGCCTGGATATCGCCCAGTTCACCCAGAGGGTTGGAAGGGGTCTCGACGAACAGTATTTTCGTGTTGGGTCGAATGGCCGCCCGCCAGGCATCCACATCCGCCAGGGGCACATAGGTGGTTTCGATACCGAAGCGTGCCAGGTATTTATCGAACAGGATCACCGTGCTGCCGAAGATACTGCGGGAACTGAGCAAATGATCGCCCTGCTCCATAAGCCCGATGCAGGTGGTCATGATGGCTGCCATGCCGGTAGCTGTCGCAACACAGACTTCGCCACCTTCCATGGCTGCCAGGCGCTCTTCGAAGTTTCGTACCGTTGGATTGGTGAAACGCGAGTAGATATTGCCCGGCTCATCCCCGGAAAACCGCGCCGCCGCCTGGGCCGCGCTTTTGTACACATAGCTGGAAGTGGTAAAAATGGGCGGTGCATGTTCATCTTCGGCAGTCCGTTGATGTCCCACGCGAATCGCACGGGTAGCCATCTTCCAGTCTGAATAGTCGTCCATTTCAGGCTCCGTTGTGTAAGTCGATCACATCTGTCCTGGCATTACGTCCGGCCTTTGCATGGTCGTTCCGGTCATTTTCCAGCACCTGCAGATAGTCGCTCGTCACATCGCCAGTCACATATTCACCGTTGAATACCGAGGCATCGAAACGATCCACCTTGTACATGCCTTTTTTCTGCACGGCCTTGATGAGATCTTCCAGATCCTGATAGATCAGCTTATCCGCTCCAATGATCTCGCAGACTTCTTCCGTAGTACGGTTATGCGCAACCAGCTCTGAGGCCGCAGGCATGTCGATACCGTAAACATTGGGATAACGCACCGGCGGCGCTGCAGAAGCCAGATAAACCTTGTTGGCGCCCGCATCCCTGGCCATCTGCACGATCTGTTTCGATGTGGTTCCCCGCACGATAGAGTCGTCCACCAGCAGTACATTCTTGCCCTTGAACTCCACATCGATGGGATTGAGCTTGCGGCGTACGGACTTCTTGCGCGCCGTCTGCCCCGGCATGATGAAGGTTCGACCGATATAGCGGTTCTTGATGAAGCCTTCCGTATAGCGCAGCTTGAGTTTGTTCGACAGACTCAGCGCCGCCGTCCGGCTGGTATCCGGAATGGGAATGACCACATCGATATCATGATCCGGCCATTCATTCTTGATCTTTTTGGCCAGCTTTACACCCATGCGCAGTCGCGCCTTGTGCACGAAGATGTCATCGATGATGGAATCCGGACGGGCGAAATAGACAAACTCGAAAATGCAGGGCGAACGCACCGTATTTTCAGCGCATTGTCTGGCAAAAAATTCACCCTTGCGCGTAATGATAATTGCCTCCCCGGGAGCCACGTCACGCACCAGCCTGAAACCCAGGGTATCCAGCGCCACGCTTTCGGAAGCGACCATGAACTCCTTGCCGTTGGGCGTATCCCGTTCACCAAATACAACAGGCCGGACGCCATGAGGATCCCGGTAGGCGACGACGCCATAACCGGGTATCATCGCCACCGCCGCATAGCCCCCGCGGCAACGCTGGTGCACGGTCTCGACCGCTCGAAAGATATCCTCTTCCGACAGGGTCAGGTGAGGCGGATAGGAACTCAACCCATGAGCAAAGATATTGAGCAGGATCTCCGAATCAGACTCGGTATTGATATGGCGCAGATCCTCACGGAACAGATCCTGTTTGAGCTCATCGGCATTGGTGAGGTTGCCGTTATGTGCCAGGACGATGCCATAGGGCGAATTCACGTAGAAGGGCTGCGCCTCAGCTGAAGAAGAGCAACCCGCAGTGGGATAACGCACATGCCCTATTCCCATATTGCCTCGCAGACGGATCATGTGATCCGTGTCGAACACATCACTGGCCAGGCCATTGTTCTTGCGCAGATGCAGTTTTCCATTTTCACAGGTAACGATACCTGCGGCATCCTGGCCCCGGTGCTGCAGCACCAACAACGCATCATAGAGGGATTGATTGACAGGCTCTGTGCCTACGATACCTACAATTCCACACATGATCAGAGTTTCCTGAAGTGCATCATCAATAACGAATTGTTCATACTAAATCCTGTTCTGCGTACTGTACAGGCGATTACTGCGCCGGTGGTGGTGCCGGGGGTGCCGGCGATCCTGTTTCCGGCGTGGGCAACACGGGCAATTCCCCGGTAAGGAACTGGAATTTATCCGCTACTTCCGGGGGCAGCAGATCCTTCAGCCACAACGCCAGTTCCTGGAAATAGGGAATCAATACGGATTGCTGCCACCAGGGATCCTGGGGCAAGGGCGTCAGTCCCGCCAACAGCACCAGAATAGCCATGAACAATACGCCTCTGGCAATACCGAAAATCATGCCAATGAAACGGTCGCTGCCGCTCAAGCCGGTGCTGTTGATGAGCCGAATAACCAGGTAGTTCACCAAACCGCCTACTGTCAGGGACAGAATCATGAGAATGGCAAATGCCACCCCCAGTCTGACCGACGGTGTGGTGATGAAGGACTCCATTCGCAGAGACAGGTCACGAAAGAAGGTCCAGCTGATCCAGAATGCCAGCACCCACACGGCCAGGGAAAACGCCTCCCGCACGAAGCCTCGGATAAGACTGATCACGGCAGACACCAGGATAATCCCCAGGATAATGAAATCTATCCAGATGAGCTGCGTATCAGCCATGTTTCAACGTATTCCTATGGATACCGGACGACCCGGCCTTTGGTACCGGATATTTTGTTGATACGCGGCAACAGTTTTTGCGCACGCTGCTTGTCGATCTCTGGCCCAACCTGGACACGGAAGTATTTCTTGCCATTGACGGTTACTGCCGCAGGATTCATGGTATCCAGCCCCGCCTTGCGCAGTTTTTTAACCAGTTTTTCCGCACTGCTCCGTGAAGAAAAACTGGCGACCTGCACCACCCAGGCCGACGGAGAGGCAGGCGATGCAAGTTTGGGTGCGTCAGGTTTTTTCTCGACCTTCTTCTCGACCTTCTTCTCGACCTGCTTTTCTGGATTGGGCTTGGTTTTCTTCTCGACAACCGGCGGTTTTGGCGCAGGCTCCGCTGGGGCAACCGGGGCTGGCTTGGAGGGCGAGAGCTCGGTCTGCGGCGCTGGCTGAGGTATCACGGGCTTTTTTTCCGTCTCAGGAGTCTGCTCCTTGGGGGGAGGGGCATCCTGCAACAGGGAAGGATCGAAATTCCGGGCAGGCTCGACTGGGATAGCTGCCATCTTCCCCGAATGCCTGGCAACAGGCTTGTGGCTCAGCAACATGGGCAGAAAAATGATGGCCAGGGCAACCAGTACAGAGGCGCCGATCAGGCGGCGCTTTAACTGTTCATCCACAGTTCAGATCCGGATACAGGGACTTAAAGGCTGCATTATAACCCGTGAAGCTATTCTGGCGAACTTTTTGTCTCACGGCAGATCTGGCACATTTCTTCCTGTGTTCGACATATCGCCTGCTGATTCAGCGGGGTTTACATCATCATACGACTAGCATGGGTAGTGCTTCCCCAACCGTAAAAAATGAACCGAAAACCACCACCCTGTCTCCGGATTTGGCTTCTGCGGCTGCTGCATCGACAGCCTGCTTCACATTTGCATGATTTTCCATCATCAGCACGGATGGCATTTTTCCGGCCATTGCAGCCAGGCTTTCCGCCGACAGTCCCCGGCTGTCATCGATGGTGGCAAAATGCCACTTGTCGATCTGATTCCGCATCAGGTCCAGCACGGCTACCACATCCTTGTCTTTGAGCATACCCAGCACCGCCAAGGTGCGGCCCGGCACCGGTGTATCCTGCAACCTGTTTTTCAGCGCAGCGACGGCATGGGGGTTGTGAGCCACATCCAGAACCCACTGAACGCCCTGCTTCTCCATTATCTGCTGCCTGCCAGCCAGGTTGATCGCTTTCAGCCCCGCCTCGATCGCAGCCTTGTTCACGGGAATATTGCCGGTCAGCAATTCAAGGGCCATGATGACGCCTGAGGCATTGTCCAGCTGATGCCCGCCGCGCAGGTTCGGAAACGGCAGGCCGGAAACAACACGGTCGGAGCCGCGCCAGCACCAGCTTTCCCCGATTTTCTCATAGTGATAATCCCGGCCATTGAGGTATAGGGGAACCTGCAACTTTGCAGCGTGGTCCGCGACACTGGCGGGCATGTCCCTGCCCGAAAATACGGCAGGCTTCCCTTGGCGAAAAATGCCTGCTTTCTCCCGGCCAATGGTTTCCCGGTCGCTGCCCAACCATTCCTGATGATCGATATCGATGCTGGTGATGATGGCCAGATCCGCATCGATGATATTCACCGCATCCAGCCGCCCGCCCAGCCCGACTTCCAGCAGCACCACATCCGGTTTTTCCCGCGCGAAGATGTGCAGTGCCGCCAGAGTGCCAAATTCAAAATAGGTTAGCGGAATATCGCCCCTGGCATCATCGATCGCCTGAAAGGCATCGACAATAACCTGATCCGGCACAGGTTCGCCATCGAGACGGATACGCTCGTTGTAGCGCAGCAGGTGGGGAGATGTGTAGCTGCCTGTGCGGCAGCCTGCCTGTTTGAGTATCGCCTCGAACAAGGCAACAGTAGAACCCTTGCCGTTGGTGCCGGCGATGCTGATAACAGCACCGGATACCAGGCCTGCTGACGCCAGCCGCCGCCAGACTTGCATCGTCCTCTTCAGGCCCAGGTCAATGGTCTTGGGGTTCAGTCCTTCCTGCCAGCTCAGCCAGTCTTCCAGCCGTGTGTATCTCAAACCGGTCGGAAATTCAGGCGCAGGTGGTAGCGTGATTCAGGATACTCAGCACGTTGTAAAGACGATCGCGCATCTGCTCCCGGGGAACGATCATGTCGATGACGCCATGCTCAAGCAGAAACTCACTGCGCTGGAAGCCATCCGGCAGCTTTTCCCGCACGGTTTGCTCGATTACCCGAGGGCCGGCAAAACCGATGAGCGCACCAGGTTCCGCGACATTCACATCACCCAGCATGGCCAGGCTGGCTGAAACACCGCCCATGGTGGGGTCGGTCATCACGGAAATGAAAGGCACACCCTCGTCGGCCATGCGTTTGAGTACGGCAGAGGTCTTGGCCATCTGGAACAGAGAGAACAGAGACTCCTGCATGCGTGCGCCACCGCTGGCGGAAAAGCACACATAGGGCATGCGTTTCTCCAGCGCAACATTGGCGCCGCGCACGAAACGCTCACCCACCACGGAGCCCATGGACCCACCCATGAATTTGAATTCAAAAGCGGCAGCGACCAGATCCATGCCCTTGAGTTTGCCGCGCATGACGATCAGCGCATCTTTTTCTTCCGTGGCTTTCTGCGCTGCAGAAAGGCGATCCTTGTATTTCTTGCTGTCCTTGAATTTCAGGGGATCTTCCGCCTGAAGATCTGCGCCGATTTCCTCCCTGGGCTCCTTGTCCAGAAACAGATCCAGGCGCCGGCGTGCGCCTATCCGGTTGTGGTGTCCGCATTTGGGGCAGACATCCATGTTCCTTTCCATTTCTGCGCGATAGAGTATGGCGCCACAGCCGGGACATTTGTTCCACAAGCCTTCTGGCACCGCTTTCTTTGCACTGCCTTCGGTACGGATTACGCTGGGGAGAAGTTTGTCAAACCAACTCATGGTCATTCCTCAATCATCTGGAAATCTTGGCCAGTGATGCGCTATACCGCATCCATCGCCGTACGCATTTCCTGAAGCAATTGCTTAAGTTCTGCGCCTATCTTATCAGGTTTACTCGCATTTGCCTCTATTCTGGATACCAGTGCACTGCCCACGACCACAGCATCGGCGATCTTCGACATAGCTGCAGCCATCTCGGCATCCTTTATGCCAAAGCCCACTCCCAGAGGCATGTCGGTCACTTCACGTATTTCCTGAAGCTTGGCTGCAACATCATCCAGTACCAGGTTTGCGGAACCGGTAACCCCTTTCAGGGAAACATAGTAGATGAAACCACTGGCGGCATCGGCAATCATTTCCAGGCGATGGCGATGACTGGTAGGCGCTGCCAGGTAAATGGCATCCAGTGCATGGGAACGCAACGCCTGATTCAGATCGTGGCTTTCCTCCGGCGGAACATCCACGGTGAGCACACCGTCTACCCCGGCGCCGGCAGCCTTCCTGGCAAAGGCTTCATAACCCATGACTTCGACGGGATTGAGATAGCCCATGAGAATCACCGGCGTCGCATCATCCTGCTCCCGAAACGCTTTCACCATCCCCAACACATCATGCAGGGAGGTGTGATGGGCCAGAGCGCGTTCACTGGCGCGCTGAATCACGGGGCCATCCGCCATGGGGTCAGAAAACGGCACGCCCAACTCAATGATGTCGGCTCCCGCAGCCACCAGATCGTGCATCAGGCCGACGGTAATGCCTGGCTGCGGATCACCAGCGGTGATGAATGGCAGCAAGGCCGTGCGATTTTGTGCCTTCAGGTCGGCAAAACAGGCGCTGATGCGGCTCATAGCTCTATCCCCTCGATGGCGGCCACGGTATGCATGTCCTTGTCGCCCCGACCGGACAGATTCACCAGCACTTTCTGATCCGGCTTCATGCCAGCCGCCAGCTTCAATGCGTAAGCCACCGCATGGCTGGATTCCAGCGCGGGAATAATCCCTTCTGTAACGGTGAGGAGATGGAAGGCATCCAGCGCTTCCTGATCGTCGATCGCGACATAGTTGGCCCGACCGATATCTTTCAACCAGGCATGTTCCGGTCCCACGCCCGGGTAATCCAACCCCGCAGAAATGGAGTGGGTCTCGATGATCTGGCCATCCCTGTCTTCCATCAGGTAGGTGCGGTTGCCGTGGAGCACCCCTGGCGCCCCCGCGCACAATGGCGCGGCATGATGTCCTGTATCCAGGCCATCGCCTGCGGCTTCCACGCCGTAGATGGCAACGTCTTTATCTTCTAGGAAAGGATGAAACAATCCGATGGCATTGGAACCGCCCCCCACGCAGGCTACCAGTGCATCGGGCAGGCTGCCGGTCATTTCCTGCATCTGCTGACGCGCCTCCCGACCGATGATGGTCTGGAAGTCCCGCACCATGGCCGGATAGGGATGTGGACCGGCCACGGTGCCGATGATATAGAAGGTATCATCGACGGTAGCCACCCAGTCACGCATGGCTTCGTTCAAGGCATCCTTCAGTGTTTTCGAACCGGAGGACACGGAACGCACCTCGGCGCCCAGCAGGCGCATGCGATAGACGTTGGCTTCCTGGCGGGCCACATCCACCTCGCCCATGTATACCACGCATTCCAGCCCCAGACGGGCGGCGACAGTGGCCGTGGCCACACCATGCTGCCCTGCACCCGTCTCGGCGATGATGCGGGTCTTGCCCATGCGCTTGGCAAGCAGTGCCTGGCCGATGGTGTTGTTCACTTTGTGGGCGCCGGTATGGTTGAGATCCTCCCGTTTGAGATAGATCTGGGCGCCGCCGTTCTCACGGCTGAGGCGCTGGGCATGATAGATGGGTGACGGACGGCCTACATAGTGTTGCATGTCGGCATCCAGCTCGGTGAGAAAATCCGGATCGGCCAGGTATTTCTCGTAGGCCTCGCGCAATTCCTGCAAGGCTTCCATCAGGGTTTCTGCCACGAATACGCCGCCATAGGGACCGAAATGCCCGTGTTCATCCGGCATGTTCATGAATGAATCATTGTTCTCCAAGCTGTACACCTCGTATGAATTGCTCAATCTTCTGATGATCCTTGATTCCCTTCGATGCTTCCACACCCCCGCTCACGTCCACGGCATAAGGCTTCACCTGGCGCACTGCATCCGCCACGTTGTCCGGCGTCAGGCCGCCGGCAAGCACGATGCGTTTTGCCAGCCGGGTTGGAATTCTCTCCCAATCGAAGGCTTCACCGGTTCCACCAGGCACTCCCGGCCTGTAGGCGTCGAGCAGCAGCGCCCGGGCATCTGCATAGTCTGACTCGATCCTGGCCAGATCCACATCGTCCTTCATGCGCACCGCCTTGATCCAGGGGCGACCATGTTCAGCGCAAGAGTCCGGGCATTCATTACCGTGGAACTGGAGCAGATCGATGCGTGTCTCACGGACCACCTCGGCAATGGCTTCCCGATCAGCATTGACGAACAGAGCCACGGTGGTAATGAAGGGCGGGAGCGACCGGATGATGGATGTTGCCCGAGCCACCTCCACATGCCGGGGACTGGGCGGATAGAACACAAAGCCCAGTGCATCGGCACCCGCTTCTATGGCCGCCATGGCGTCTTCCAGGCGGGTGATGCCGCATATCTTGACTCGGGTTCGCATGACGGCAAATTATAGCATCAGCAGGCCGGCTTCTTGTGCATTTACCGGAATCCCGTAGCGCAAATCATAATCGACCTGGTGGAAATACAAGCCGTCAGGAGCTGCGGTCATGCCTCCCTGGCGCCTGTCCCTGTGTTCGAGAACCTCTGCTGCCCAGTCGACAGGCCGATCACCAGAGCCTATGGCAATCAGTACACCGGCAATATTACGCACCATATGATGCAGAAATCCATCTGCATACACTTCCATCACCACAAAATCGCCATGACGCATTACTTTCAGCGAGTGCAGCGTGCGCACCGGGCTTTTTGCCTGACAGTGCACCGTTCGATAGCTGGTAAAATCATGCTTCCCCACCAGCACCTGACCGGCCTGTTGCATGTGCACAGCATCAAGGGGGCGATGCACCCAGGTTACCCGTGAAGAAAGAATTGCGGGGCGACTCTTCCGGTTCAGTATGAAATAACGATAGGTTCTCGCCTGGGCGGAAAAGCGCGCATGAAAATCCTTAGGTACTTCCTGCGCCCAGAGCACGCTGATGTCGGCAGGCAGTTTGATGTTGGAGCCCATCACCCAGCCATGGGTGGGGCGCAGGGCTTCGGTATCGAAATGAACCACCTGCGCATTGGCATGTACGCCGGTGTCCGTGCGGCCTGCGGCAATAACCTGCACCTTATGATCCGCTACTGAAGACAGCGCCTGCTCCAGCGATTCCTGTACGGTTCTCACGCCACTCTTCTGGCTCTGAAAACCGCAAAAACGGCTGCCGTCATATTCCACGCCCAGCGCAATCCGCACATTTCCTCCAAAAGACAAGGGCGCCGAAGCGCCCTGTTGCTATTCAAGACATGTAAAGAAGGTCAGCTTTCGATCTGCCCCAGCAATTCCTGGGCAATCTCCTTCTGCTCCGGCGTACCGTCTTCTTCCACTTCCTGAAGAATGCCACGGGCACCATCGGCATCGCCAATTTCCATGAATGCCTTGGCCAACTCCAGCTTGGTTTCGACTTCGTCACCAATAACAGAATCTTCACTAACAGACACATTCAGGTCATCTTCCAGACCGGAAATCTGACTGTCCGGCGTAATATTTTCGCTCAGATTCGAGAAACGATCATCTTCGAGACCAAGAGGTTCATCCAGAATCTGAGAATCAGCCATCACCCCTTCCAGGTCATTAGACAGATCGGCCAGCGCATCATCCAGGTTGGCAGAGCCTACATCGATATCACCCAGGTCATTGATATCCAGCATCTCGGTATGCAGTTCGGTTTCCGCCAGTGCTTCGTTGTCCGCCGCCGCCAGCTGATCTGTGCTGATACTGTCATCGGATTTTTCCGGTGCAGCCTCTTCTTCAGCATCCAATCCGGAAATATCCAGATCCAGTTCGCTGAAACCTTCCATTGGCTCACTGTCCACATTGAGTACGGAATCGACTTCTTCCGCCAGCGTACTCAGATCCAGGGACAACTCACTGTCCGTACCGGTACTGTCACCATCCACCATAGCTGGAGCCGATGCCGCGACGCCGGCGATAAACAGTGGATTGGACTTGTCCAGATCCCTACCCATGATCTGTATGTGCTCCCAGGCTTTGGGATCTTCCTCATACTGACCACTCTTGACCATGTCTTCGGCGAGGGCGGCGAAATCATTCTTCTTTTGCGTGGCGTAATAGACTTCCAGCATCTTGTATTTCACTGCCGCAGAGTCGTTACCCGAAGCCATGGCATCGCGCAGAATTTCTTCTGCCTGCTGATAACGTCCATAAGCGATATATACATCAGCTTCGGAGACAGGATCCACTTCCGCAGTGTCTTCCTGCAGCCCCTTGAACTCCTCGGTTGAGTATTCACTCAGGAAGGAGGTATCACCTACGGCGCCGGCTGCGACATGATCAGCCACCGTATCAGCCAAACTGGATTCCTCTTCCAGCAGGATACTTTCCTGATCGACCGATTCATCGCTCATCTGGGACATGGGGGTTACTGAACGGCCATCATCCTTCTTCCTTCTTCCCAGCAGCAATGCGAGCAACAACAACAGGAATGCCCCACCCGCTCCGGCAGCCAACTGCCAGTTTTCCTGCGCCCAAGCAATGGGGTCGTCGGTGATCGACACAGGCTTGGCAGGTGCCTTTTCCATCTCAGCCTCGGCGGCAGGCTTCTCTTCTTCCGATGGCGCTTCCTCGACCGGTTGCTCTTCTACAGGCGCCACCACGTCTTCTTCGACCACTGCTGCCACTTCTTCAGTTTCTGCCGGTTCTTCGCCTACCGCGCCGCTTTCTTCTGTAGTTACTCCACCGGCAGGCTCCTCAACCATTTCCCCCACAGTTGCTTCCGCCACCTCTTCTGTCTCTTGCTCTGGCGGGACAATTTCTTCTGCTGCGGTTTCCTCAACCTCACCTACCGCTGTTTCTGCCGTTTCCTCGACTGCAGCGAGTTCCTCCGCAGGCGCTTGGGCTGCAGTTTCCCCGGCAATGTCTTCCGTCGCCGCAACGTCGCCCATTCCCTGTTGCAGACGCGCCAGCTCTTCATCCTTGAGTTTCAGAAGACGCTGAGTATCTTCCAGCTGTTGCTGCAAAGCCTCCATCTGACTGCGCGCCTGAGCTGCTTCCTGGCGGGCAGTTTCCGTTTCCTCTTCAAGCAGCAGCAGTCGCTGCTTGAGATCGGCGCTGCCTTGCTCCACCTTCAGATCGGAAATGGCCTGCTCCGTTTCCGCTCCGGCAGGTTCCTCTGCAGGAGCTCCAGCAATCTTCAGCTGAACGTCTTCTTCCCCGACAGCCTCACTCGGGGCCATTGTTTCAGTTTTTGCAACCTGCCCATCTTCAGTAGCAGTCGCCGCCTGTTCTGCGTTGCTCATCCAGTTTTCGGTTTGCTGCTGAAACTCTGATACCGCTTCTTTGCGATCAATGCCCGTGATTTCTTCCGGGGAAGGCACCTTCAGCACACGGCCTTTTTTCAACAGATTGATATTGTTGTGCAGGAATGCATCCGGATTGGCCTTATAGAGCGCCATCATCATCTGATGAATGGAAATGCCATCGGATCTCAGGCTGTCGGCAATTTCCCACAAGGTTTCGTTGGCCTGGACCGGGCCATATTCGCCGTCAGCCTGTGCCTGTTGCACACGGGCAGACGGCGTAGCAGGCTTGGTTTTGGACTGTACAGCGGCTTTTCCGGCGGCCTTACTGGTGGCCGTTTTGACCTTGGGTGCTCGCCGTTTTGTCACGGCCGGAGGATCCAACAATGCGGTATATTCCCTTACCAACTGACCATTTGGCCAGTCAACCTTGACGAAGAAGTCGAGGAACGGCTCTCTGATGGGTTCCTGACTGGTAACGCGAATAATCGCCTTGCCATTTTTCAGGCGCATGGGTTTGAACCTCAGCCGGGTAAGAAAAAAGCTGCGCTCAAGCCCAACACGGGAAAAGACGTCTGCGGGCGCCAGGCTTACCCTAAGGGTATCCAGTGAACCTTTTTTCACTGAAATCAATTCGATATCAGCCTTGAATTTTTCATTCAGCGCAGAATGGGTCGTCATATCTCCCATACCCAGCGCATGAACAGACATGGGCAGACTGCCCACCGCGAGTGATACTGCTAATGCCAGCTTGCGGATCATATTCCCTCCCTTAGAGATTCCCGCCATGTATATCAAGGTGCTGTGCAGAAAATGTATTCTGAAGCATCCGAGTCCTGTTGCCTGATTGTGGATTCAGATCAAGTCGATCATTTTATAAACATCCGAATTGACCACTCATGTATTTGGCCGTCATTTCCACACTTCCGGTAAAAACAGCCAA
>DTXR01000453.1 GCA_012962365.1 Chromatiaceae bacterium
CCTACTGCCTGACGCTGGACGCCAATGCGGACAGTTATGTCAAGCGCATCTTCGGTGAAAATAACTACACCGTTATCGAGCATGTTGACCGCTTGCCGGAGCAATTACCCTTGTTATTTGCGAGTCTGACGGGTTAGGGGATGACCACCCGCATCGTAGACATGCCCATTCTGGCGTCACGACCTGCGGAAATGGAAGCCAGCATCTACAATCTATGGCGGCGTGCACGGCTTCATCTGGATATTCCGTTACGGCTGTCGTTGCCTGACATGGCGCAGATGGTACTAATCCTGGATGAAGATAGCTGGGTGGTGGTGAATGAAAACCAGAATGACCTGCCAGTACTCGCCTGGGTGGATTTTGAAGACAGCCACCGAGATAGTTTGCACAAACCAATTCCATGCACCTTGAATTACTATCACTTTATGGCCAGCAGTCTGCGTGGCAAGGTTCTGGCCCGGATGGGCGAGGCACTGCAGGATCGGCTGAAAACTTCGCCTCAATGACGAACCACAGCCCCCAATCATCCTTATTTACCACACGGACATTGCACAAATTGTTGTTCTCCGCTTGTGGGCTACTGGCTCTTTTGCTCGGCCTGGTGGGCGTGGTGTTACCATTGTTACCCACCACTCCTTTTCTGCTACTGGCCGCTTTTTGCTTTTTTCACGGCTCGACAAGGCTACACCGCTGGCTGGAATCGAGCCCATGGATTGGGGAACAACTCCGGCTGTGGCGTGAACAGCGCGCCGTGTCAGCAACGACGAGACGGGCGGCGCTAGTCTATCTGTGGCTGGCGATAGGCATCACCGTTTGTTGCTTCGTGAATGAGACCCTGTACCGTCTTTTGTTGCTGGTCGTAGCGGTGGGTGTCACGTTGCATTTGCTGCGTTTGAAAACCCTTTCGGCGGAGACCAGCTGTGAATGACTGCCACCACCACTGATGAACAGCTACATCAGCAGAGACCACGTGAAACTGGAGAACGTATGAACCTGAAAGCACTAATATTTGATGTCGACGGCACTTTGGCCGAGACCGAAGAAATTCACCGTAAAGCTTTTAATCGCGCCTTTGCCGAGGCTGGGCTTGACTGGCGCTGGAGCAGGGAACGTTACCGTGAGTTACTGGCCATCTCCGGTGGCAAGGAACGTATCCGGTTGTACATTGAGCAGGAACACCAGGATTTTCTACAGCGTCCAAATTTGCAGGAATGGATCGCGGGGCTGCACAAGAACAAAACGGCAATCTATGCCGATATCATCGCGGCGGGAGAGGTGGAACTGCGCCCTGGTGTCGAACGGCTGATCCGCGAAGCGAGGCAAGCTGGCCTGAAGCTGGCGATTGCAACAACCACCAGCATGTCGAATATCGTCGCGCTGTTTGATGCCACGCTGGGGCGAGAGGCGCTGGACTGGTTTGACGCGATCGGTGGGGCTGAACAGGCGCCAAACAAGAAACCCG
>DTXR01000454.1 GCA_012962365.1 Chromatiaceae bacterium
AAGCGGCGAGTGATGCGCCGGCCATATTGCCAAGAAAACGTCTTCTTCCTTTGTCTGTTTTATTCATTTGTCCGTCTGCCCTTACTTCTGAATCAGATAATTGGGTGAATTGACGAGGAGCAGAATGGCGTCGCGCACCACGTCTGCATTTTTCGCATCCGAATCATTTTTAACCCTGTTCAGATGTGTCTCCAGTGCCTTGTATTCGGCAGCCGTCATCTGGCCGTTGAGCAACAACAGATTGAAACGTTTGAGAAGATACTCGGGAGAAGCTCCCCAGGGCGCTTCATCCCGCAGATCAAGGATGCTCCACTCGTATTCGTCTATATCATCCACCCACAGGCTGGCCTGGATTTGCCAGTTCATCGACGATGCGATACCGGTCAGCCAGCTTTCCGATGCAATCTGGAATTCCGGTGCAACCAGCCCGGCGCTGGCCACGGGTCCCGACGGGGAAAAGCCGGGTTGATAGAAATTGAATACGGAGGGTGCGCCCAGGATATCCTGACCGGTTTCCCGGAGGAAAGAGTCCAGCCACCAGATCCAGTAGACTTCGTAGTTGCCCTGGCCACAACTCGACTGTTCCCCGAGAGAGCCGCTGCGTGTTTTCTTGGGCAGGCCAAAAGCGCGCCATAAGTGACTGAAACGCAGCAATGGTTCACGTAGTTTTCCGAAGTTGCCGGAAGCTGGATGAGCATGGCGCGCCTCCGGGTCGAGAAGAATCGCCTTGATCACTGCTTCGAGATCACCGCGCTCGCCGTTTCCGTTGTCGGCAAATACTTGTGCCACCCGTTCCACATAGGCGGGGGAGGGATTGCTGGTGACCATGCGCTGGATCAGTTGTTTGGACACGAAGGGTGGCACATTGGGATGATTGAAAATGATATCCAGGGCGGCGTCGATATCGCTGAGGGTACTTCCTCCGGCGGGAATGACCTGGCCATCTAGCAGGGTTTTTGCTTCCGTGTCATGGTTTTCTTCCAGAGGCACCATGGGATGCGTGGTGATGGCCCCCGACCAGGGACCCCGCCACTCCCATTCATCCCTGAAATCTGGATTATCGTAGTAATAAATCAGTCCGGTAAACACCCGGGCGAAGTCCTTGACTTCAGCCTGTCCATAGGTGGGAATCGGCAGGCCGTTTGCATCTTTCTTGAGAGTGCCATCCATGTTCAACTGGTGCAGTCCGATGCTAAACAATTGCAGAATTTCACGGGCGTAGTTTTCATCAGGGTGGATGTTGTTCGCCGGGTCTTCCTTGCGATTGCGAATGCTGCTCAGCCATTCGCCCATCATGGGATGCAGCGTGACCGCTTTCAGCAAATCACGATAATTACCAAAGGCATGTGCGAGCAGCGTATCCCAATAATCTGTCATCCCAAGCTGGAAATTGTTGAGATTGCCGATGTCGGACACGACCAGTATCTGGCTCAGGGAAAAAGCCACGCGCTGGCGCAATTGATCATCGCCATCCAGTACCTGCTCCCACCAGATCTGGCGTCGGCCAAAGGTGTTGTCAGTGTCTGTATATTCCGGAGCGTCAGAAGCGGGGTATGGCAGAGCGCACATCTTTTCGCTGAGCGTGCGCACCAAGGGCAACTGGCGACGCAGTGGCATGGCAAACTGTTCATTCAGCCAGGCTTCTGCACCGCCCAGCTCCATAACGCGATCGATACTCTCCTGGGTGGGGCCGAATGTCGCCTGGGTCAGCAGTCGCGCGACATCTGCATAATTTGCCCCGGCGTGCAGTTGTCCGCCCGTCAAAACCTTGAATCCTGGTTTAAAGGCGATATTGGGTGCAACCAGCTTGATGGTCTGGCCGACAGGTACGGCTGCACCTGCGGTCGCATTGATCTGTACGGGTGCCTGGCACTCACCGCCGGAGGGTGGTGATGTCAATTGGGCGACGCCGTGAACGTCTGTACTACAGTGTGACCAGCTCAATCCGGGTAGAAGCGCAACGGGCAACAGCAGAGAGATCAAGATCTTGTTTTTCATAACCGAATTCCGCATTTTCGGTACAGGCGCTCTGTGTGCGCTGTCCCTAATTGGAGATAATATGAGGTCTGACTACAATAATGCAGAATTAGACTGGTCTTCTGGGAAATGGTTCACACATATTGCCGTTGGCCCTGTTTTATACTTGTTGGAGATTTTTGTGTGTGATGTGACGACTCCTATTCCACAGTTGAAGTAGTCACGTTATTCATCGGATGCGACTTACTTTGAATAGTCGGGAGCTGTTATGACAAGGAATACAGTCCTTAGAACACTGCCGTGACTACG